>NZ_JBPQTL010000009.1:0-101170 GCF_051386295.1 Micromonospora sp. URMC 105
GGTGGCGGGGGCGATCACGCCGCGGGTCGGCGGGGTGGGTCCGACGACGGTGGCGATGTTGTTCCGCAACGCGGTGCGGGCGGCGCAGCGGGCCGTCGGGCAGCCCTGAGCGGGGCGGCGGCGGCCGGGGTCGCCGCCGGCTCAGCCGAGGTCGACGACGAGGGGCCGGTGGTCGGAGATGGTGGAGCGGGGGGTGTCGACGGCGGTGACCGGGGGCAGCCGGTCCTGGCCGTGCCGGTCGGCGAGGATGTGGTCGAGTTGTACGCGGGGTGCGGCGGCCGGGTAGGTGGGGCGGCGGCCGAGGGGTCGCCAGCCGCTGAGCAGGCGGGCCGCGCCGGCGGGCAGGTTGAGGTCGCCGAGCAGGATGCGCGGGGCGGGCAGGGTGCGCAGGGCGCGGACGACGCGGCGCAGTTGCAGGGCGTTCCAGCCGGGGACGAACGACAGGTGGGTGGCGGCGACGGTGAGTGGCCCGTGCGGGGTGTCCAGGATCGCGGCGAGCACGACGCGGGGTTCGTCGCGGAGCAGGACGAGCCCGCCGCCGGGGCCGGGGACGTAGATCGGGGATCGGACGGGCGCGGGGCGTAGCCGGGTGACCTGCCAGGAGCGGACGGGGTGGCGGCTGACCAGGCCGATGCCGTAGCAGGGTTCGCCGTGGCCGTCGTCGTCGTGGCGCAGGGGGCGGAACTGTTCGCCGGGGGTGCCGACGACGGCGGCGGCGAAGCGGTGTTCGGGGGCGTCGAGGGCGCGGGCGGCGACGGCGGTGAGGTCGAGGTTGCCGCTGCGGGACTGGTCCCGGTCGACCTCCTGCAGGGCGAGGACGTCGGCGTCGAGGGCTTTCACGGCGGCGGTGAGTCGGTCGGGGTCGACCAGGCCGTCGGTGAGGGAGCGGCCGTGCAGCAGGTTGAAGGTGGCCAGGCGCACTCCTGCACCCTACGTCGCCGTGGCACAGTTGCCCGATGGTCAAGGCGTTGCTCTGTTCGGTGCTGGTGTTCGTGGCGGTGGAGTCGGTGGGGTTGTGGCTACGTCGTCGGCGCGGCCGGTGAGCGTGGTGCCGGGCGGTGAGGTCAGCCACAGGGCGGCGCGGCCAGTCGGTGCGGGTGGGCAGAATGGCCCGCCATGGATCCCCTGTCGCTGACCACCCTGCTCGCCGCGGCCGCCTTGGCCGGCTGGGTCGACGCGGTGGTGGGTGGGGGCGGTCTGTTGCTGCTGCCGGCGCTGCTGGTGGCGGCGCCGGGGGTGCCGGTGGCGACGGCGTTGGGCACGAACAAGCTGGCCGCGATCTTCGGTACGTCGACGGCGGCGGTGACGTACGCCCGCCGCACGAAGATCGATTGGGCGGTGGCGGGGCCGTCGGCGGGGTTGGCGGTGTGCTGTGCGGGTGTCGGCGCGGCGCTGGCCGGGGCGGTGCCGGCGGGGGCGTACCGGCCGGTGGTGCTGGCGGTGCTGGTGTCGGTGGCGCTGTTCGTGGTGTTCCGGCCCCGGCTGGGCGTGGTGGCGGTGCCGGCGCGGCGGACCCGGCTGCGGGTGCTCGCGGCGGTGGCGGTGGCCGGGGTGGGCATCGCGCTGTACGACGGGTTGATCGGCCCGGGTACGGGCACGTTCCTGGTGGTGGCGTTCACCGCGCTGGTGGGCGCGGACTTCGTGCACGGTTCGGCGATGGCGAAGGTGGTCAACGCGGGTACGAACCTGGGTGCGCTGGTGGTGTTCGCGGCGACCGGTCACGTGTGGTGGCTGCTGGGGGCGGCGATGGCGGTGTGCAACGTGGCCGGGGCGGCGCTGGGTGCGCGGATGGCGTTGCGCCGGGGTGCGGGGTTCGTGCGGGTGGTGCTGCTGGTGGTGGTGCTGGCGTTGGTGGCGAAGCTCGGCTACGACCAGTGGTCGGCGGGTCGGGCGTGACGGCGGTGCGCGCGGAGCACGACCGGGCGGTGCTGGCCGCGCTGCTGGGCCGGGATCCGGTGGTGCACGCGTACCAGCTCGGGGACCTGGACGACTTCTTCTGGCCGTACACGTCGTGGTTTCGCCGGGGTGAGCAGGTGGCGCTGCTGTACCACGGGGTGACGCCGCCGGTGCTGCTCGCCTTCGCCGGGCCGGACGGTGTGCCGGAGCTGGGGGCGCTGCTGGCGGATCTGGCGCCGGTGCTGCCGGCCCGGTTGTACGCGCACCTCTCCCCCGGGCTGGCGGAGGTGTTGGGCCGCTGGTTCGCGTTCGACCCGGCCGGGGTGCATCTTCGGATGGCGTTGACCGATCCGGCTCGTCTCGGCGGGGTCGTGCCGGCCGGGGAGGTGCTGGGCGAGGCGGACCTGCCGGCGCTGCGGGCGCTGTACGCGGTGGCGTATCCGGGTAACTGGTTCGACCCGCGGATGCTGGCCACCGGCCGGTACGTCGGGGTCCGGGCGGACGGTGACCTGGTGGCGGTGGCCGGGGTGCACGTCTGGTCCCCCGCCTACCGGGTGGCCGCGTTGGGCAATGTGACCACCCATCCCCGGGTCCGGGGGCGGGGCCTGGGCGCGGCGGTGGTGGCGGCGCTGTGCGGGCGGTTGCGCGCCGAGGTGGACCATGTGGTGCTCAACGTCCGGGCGGACAACGTGGCCGCGGTGCGGCTCTACGAGCGGTTGGGTTTCACCCGGGCCGCCGAGTTCGGCGAGTACACGCTGACCGCGCGGTGACGGGCAGTGTGTCCAGTCGCCACGCCGGGTCAACTACCCGACCCTGACCTGCGCCTGTGTCGGGCAGGTCCGGGCCGGTCGCGCCCCTAGCGTCTCCTGGCAGAGGCCGCGTCGTGACGCGGTGGAGCCGAAGGAGTACGCATGGCAGTGACAGCAGGGCGGGGTCGAAGTCGGTTGGCGGTCCTCACCGCCGCCGTGGCGGCCCTGGTGGGGGTGACCGGGGCGCAGGCGCTCGCGGCGCCGGGCGTCGACCCGGCGGTGGTGGACCGGGACGCGGACCCGGGTACGAGCTTCGACGTCGGCAAGGTGGTGGCGACGCCGCCGATCCCGCCGAAGCCCGACGTGGTGCTGCTGGTCGACACGACCGGCAGCATGGGGGCCGTCATCGGCGACGTGCAGGCGAACCTGCAGCAGGTCATCGCGAACGTGCGGTCGGTGCAGCCGTCGGCGCAGTTCGCGGTGGCCTCCTACCGGGACGTGGGTGACGGCGCGGAGCTGTTCCGGGTGCGGCAGAACCTCACCGGCGACGCGGCCGCGCTGCAGAACGCGGTGAACGGCCTGGCGGCCGGTGGCGGCGGGGACACCCCCGAGGCGTGGGTGAACGCGTTGTTTCAGGTTTCCGACGGTCAGATCGCCTACCGCCCGGGCAGCAGCCGGATCGTGGTGCTGGTCGGCGACGCCCCCAGCCACGACCCGAGCGCCGGGCACACCCTGGCGCAAGCCACCTCGGCTCTGCAGGCCGATGAGGCGAAGGTGCTCGCGGTCAGCGTCAGCGGCGGCGGCGGTGGCCTGGACGTGAGCGGGCAGGCCGGCGCGGTGGTCGCCGCGACCGGTGGGCAGCTGGTGGGCAGCGCACCGGAGAACGTCACCGACGCGATCCTCAGCGGGCTGCGGGACCTCGACGTCACGGTCACCCCGACGGTGACCTCCTGCGACCCGGGGCTGACGGTCACCTTCGACGCGGCGTCGCGTACCCAGCAGAGCGGCACGAACGTGCCGTTCGCGGAGACCGTCACGGTCGCGGGGGACGCCCCGCAGGGCGCCACCCTGCACTGCACGGTGGACTTCCTGCTCAACGGGCTCTCCGCTGGGCCGGCGTTCGTCGAGCAGATCAACGTCACGGTCAACGACGTCACCGCGCCGGTCGTGGTCGTGGACGACCGGACCGTCGAGGCGACCAGCCCCGCCGGCGCGGTCGTCACCTACCCGGCGTCGGCCACCGACAACGTCAACGGCCCGCTCACGCCGACCTGCGTGCCGCCGTCGGGGGGCACCTTCCCGCTGGGCGCGACGACGGTGACCTGCACCGCCACCGACGCGGCCGGCAACACCGGCAGTGACACCGCGACGATGCGGGTGGTCGACACCACCGCGCCGGCCACGGCGTGCGTGCCGACGAACAACCCGAGCGGGGGCACCGTCCCCGGCTCGTACAACCCGGACGGGTTCTATCAGCTCACCGCGACCGACGTGGTCGACACGGCGGTGGACGTCCACATCGGCGACAGCGCGGACCCGGCGGTGACGTTCGGTCCGTTCCCGGCCGGCACGAAGATCAAGCTGGTGCAGGCGCCGGGTGCGCAGTCCAAGGTCAAGGAGGGCACCGGCGACATCGACTACAAGGTGACGTTGCGCGGTGACGCGGTGATCACCGGCGTGGACGGGTTCGGCAACAGCTCCACGGCGGTCTGCCTGGTGGCGCCGCCGCCGAAGTGACCGGCGGTTGATCGGGTGCGGGGGCGGCCGTCGGCCGCCCCCGCGTCGTCAGCGGTGCCGGCTCGGCGAGTCGAACCGGCCGGCGCGGATCTCCCGCAGCGCCCGGCGGCGTACGTCGCCGGAGAGGGTGTCGACGTAGAGGCGTCCGCGCAGGTGGTCGGTCTCGTGCTGCAGGGCCCGGGCCAGGAAGCCGCTGCCGGAGATGGTCAGCGGCTCGCCGTGCCGGTCGACGCCGTGCACGGTGGCGTGCATCGCCCGCCGGGTCGGGAAGTACAGGCCGGGGATGGACAGGCAGCCCTCGTCGTCGTCCTGCGACTCGTCGGAGAGCTCGATGCTCGGGTTGATCATGTGGCCGCGGTGGCCGTCGGCGTCGTAGACGAACACCTGCGCGCCGACCCCGATCTGCGGGGCGGCCACCCCGGCCCGGCCGGGGGCGCCCAGCAGGGTGTCCATCAGGTCGTCGACCAGTTGCTGCAGCTCGGCGTCGAAGCTGGTCACCGGTTCGCAGGGGGTGCGCAGGACGGGATCACCGATGATCCTGATGGGGCGTACGGTCATGCGGGAAGGCTATCCGTGCGGCCGGGTCGCCTGTGGCGCACCCCGCTCAGCGCTCGCCGATCAGCACGGCGATCCCGTCGAGGATGCGCGCCAGGCCGAACTCGAAGGCCCGGGCCGGGTCGGCGGCCGCCTGGTACTCCTGCCCCGCCGCGGTGCCCACCCGGGCGGCGGTGGGGAACCGCTGCGGGTCCATCACCTTCTCCAGGTACGGCGCGTGTGCCCGCCACCACTGTTCGTCAGTCATGCCGGTGCGCTGGGCCGCCTGGGCGGCCTCCACCGCTCCGCGTACCGCGCCGTGGACGTAGCCGTCGACGAGGGTGATGACGGCGTCCATCTCCAGGTCGGTCAGGCCGATGCCCTCGACGGCGCGCAGTTCGTACTCGTACTTGGCGGTGACGTTGGGGCCCAGCGGCGGGCGGGTGGTGGCGACCTGCAGCAGCCAGGGGTGGCGCAGGTAGAGCGCCCAGTTCTGCCGGGCGATCTGCTCCAGGCGGCCGCGCCAGCCGCCGGGGACCTCGGCGGGGCGGGCGGTCTCGCCGTAGACGGTGTCGAGCATGACGTCGAGCAGTTCGCCCTTGCCGGGCACGTGGGTGTAGAGCGACATGGTGCCCACGCCGAGGCGTTCGGCGACCCGGCGCATGGAGAGCGCGGCCAGCCCTTCGGTGTCGGCGACCTCGACGGCGGCGCGCACGATCCGGTCGACGCTCAGGTCGCCGCCGCGGCGGCTGGCCTTCTCGCTGGTACGCCAGAGCAGGGCGAGGCTGCGCGCGGGGTCGCCGGTGCCGCTGTACTCGACGTTCATGACCGCCACCCTACCGTGTTCCGTACCGTATGGTGTACGGTACGGCGCACGGCAAACGGGAGAGGGGCGTGCCCATGCGAGGCGACGGACCGGTCATCGAGGCCGAAGGACTCCGCAAGCGCTACGGCGGCACCGAGGCGCTCGCCGGGGTCGACCTGACCGTGGCCGGCGGCACGGTCTGCGCGGTGCTCGGCCCCAACGGCGCCGGCAAGACCACCCTGGTGCGGATCCTGAGCACCCTGCTGCGCCCCGACGCGGGCACCGCCCGGGTGGCCGGACACGACGTGCGCCACCAGGGCGACCGGGTACGCGCCCGGATCGGCCTGGTCGGGCAGCAGACCGCCGTCGACGAGGTGCTCGGCGGCCGGCAGAACCTGGTGCTCTTCGGCCGGCTGCACCACCTCTCCCCCGCCCGGGCCCGCGCCCGCGCCGACGAACTGCTGGCCCGCTTCGGCCTCGCCGACGTCGGCGACAAGCCGGTCGGCGCGTACTCCGGGGGGATGCGCCGCCGGCTCGACCTGGCCGCCGCGCTGATCCTCGACCCGCCGGTGCTGTTCCTCGACGAACCCACCACCGGCCTCGACCCGCGCGCCCGGGGCGAGGTCCGCGACGCCGTCCGCGCGCTCGTCGCCGCCGGCACCACCGTCCTGCTCACCACCCAGTACCTGGAGGAGGCCGACCAGTTGGCCGACACGATCAGGGTCGTCGACCACGGCCGGGTCATCGCCTCGGGCAGCCCGGACCAGCTCAAGTCCGCCCTCGGCGGCGACCGCGTCGACGTGGTGCTGCACCACCCCGGCGACCTGGCCCGCGCCGCCGAGGCCATCGGCGCGGCCACCGCCACCGCAGCGCGCACCGCCCCCGACGAGCTGCGGGTCAGCGTCACCACCACCGACCGGGTCGCCACCCTGGCCGCCGTGCTGCGCGCCCTGGACGACGCGGGCCTGCCGGCCGCCGACGTGGCGGTCCGCCGGCCCACCCTCGACGAGGTGTTCCTGCACCTCACCGCCGACCGGAACGAGGTGCCCGCGTGAGCGCGCCGACCCTGCCACTGCGCCGCGCCCGCTGGGCGCTCACCGACGCGGGCACCCTCACCGGCCGGGCCCTGGCCCACTGGGCGCGGCAACCCGGCCCGATGCTCGTCGCCCTGCTCTTCCCCGTGCTGCTGGTGCTGATGTTCGGCTACCTGCTCGGCGGGGCGATGGCGGTGCCCGGCGGCGGCGACTACAAGGAATTCCTGCTGCCCGGCATGTTCGCCATGACCATGCTGTTCGGGGTGGAGGCCACCTACACCGCGGTGGCCACCGACGCCGCCCGCGGCGTCACCGACCGGTTCCGTTCGCTGCCGATGGCCCGCTCCGCCGTGGTCACCGGCCGGGCCGCCGCCGACCTGCTGCACGCCGTCGTCGCGCTGGCCGTGATGCTCGGCTGCGGCGCCCTGGTCGGCTGGCAGTGGCACCTCGGCGCCGGCCGGGCCGCCGCCGCCGTCGGGCTCCTGCTGCTGCTGCGCGCCGCCATGATCGTCCTGGGCATCCACCTGGCGCTGCTGCTGCGCGCCCCGGAGTCGGTGGCCGCGCTGCAGATCCTGGTCTGGCCGCTGGGCTTCGCCTCCAACGTCTTCGTCGCCCCGGACACCATGCCCGGCTGGCTGGCCGCCCTGGCCCAGTGGAACCCGCTGTCGGCCACCGCGGCGGCCTGCCGGGAGCTGTTCGGCAACCCCGGCTGGGGCGGCGAGTCCTTCGCCGCGCAGCACGCCGTCGCCCTGGCGGTGGCCTGGCCGCTGCTGCTGACCGCCGTCTGCGGACCCCTGGCCGTGCGCCGCTACCGAAACCTGAGCAGGTGAGCGCCGCCGTGACGCAACAGACGGTCCCGATCCTGCCCGACGCCGACCGCACCACCGCACCGCCGCCGGGAGGGCGCCTGTGACCATCGACCGGTACGCGGTGACGTTCGTGCCCGCCGACCCGCCCCGCGCCGGCGCGCTGCTGCTCTGGTCACCCAACGGCGACGGCCCGCCCGACGGCCCCGGGGAAGCCGCGGTGCAGACCCTCGCCACACCCCCGGACGGCGCACCCGCGCCGGTGCCGGTACGCCGCACGGCGCTGGCGGCGGGACTGCCGCTGCTGCTGGCCGGCCGGTCCACGGACCCGGCGGCGGCGTTCTGGGCGGCCGCCACCCGCCAGGCGCTGCACCTGGCCGCCCGGGGCCTGCTGCTGCCCGACGTGACCCCGGCCGGGCACGACACCTGGCGCGTCGGCCCGCTCGGCGACGCCGACACCGCCCGGCTGCGCGCCCTGGCCGCCGCGATGCCGGCCGCCGCCCGGGCCCGCCCCGTACCCGGGCGCACCCCGGCGCGGCTGCCCGACGCGGACCGGCTGCTGCGCGACTTCCTCGACGCGGTCGCCGACACCCTGCCCCGCGACGACACCGCGGCCGGGGCGTGGGCGGCGACCACCGTGACGGCGGTGCCGGCGCTGCGGCGCTGGGCCACCCGGGTCAACGCCGACGCCCACGCCGCCGTCCGGCTGTCCCTGCGGCTGGAACCGGTGGGCGAGCCGGACGGTCCGTGGCGGGCGGCCGTGCAGCTGCACCTGCGCACCGACCCGGGGCTGCTCACCGACGCCGCCGCGCTGTGGGCGGGCCCGGTGCCCGGGTTCCCGGCCGCCGCCCGCGACGCCGCGCTGCTGGCCCTGCGCGACGCGGCCCGGCACTGGCCCCCGCTGGCCGCCCTGCTCGACCGGCCGGTCCCCGACACGCTGCCGCTGACCGACGACGACCTGACCGACCTGCTCGCCGGTGCCGCCCGGCGGCTCGCCGACGCCGGGGTGCCCGTGCACTGGCCGGCCGGGGTCAGCCGCGACCTGACCGCCGCGGTGCGGCTGCGCGGCCCCCGCGCCGACGGTCCGGCCACGGGGCTCGGCGATCTCGGTGAGCTGGCGCTGGACTGGCGGCTGGCCCTGCACGGCGAACCGCTCGCCGAGGCCGAGCTGCGGGCGCTGGCCGAGGCCCGCCGCCCGGTGGTACGGCTGCGGGAACACTGGGTGCTGGTGGACCCGGAGTCGGCCCACCGCGCCCGGCGCCCGGCGCCGGCGCCGCTGCCGCCGGTCGCGGCGCTGCGGGCGGCGCTCACCGGGACGGTCACCGTCGACGGCGTCGACGTACCGGCCATCGCAGAGGGCCGGCTGGCGCAGGTACGCCACCGGCTCACCGCCGAACCCGCCGACGTACCCGTCCCCGCCGCCCTGGCCGCGACGCTGCGCGACTACCAGCGCCAGGGGCTGCGCTGGCTGGCCGGGCTGACCGCGCTGGGCCTGGGCGGCTGCCTCGCCGACGACATGGGGCTGGGCAAGACGGTCACGGTGATCGCCCTGCACCTGCACCGGCAGAGCGACCCGGGCACCGCCGGCCCCACCCTGGTGGTGTGCCCGGCCTCGCTGCTCGGCAACTGGGAGCGCGAGATCAGGCGTTTCGCCCCCGGCACCCCGGTGCGCCGCCACCACGGCCCGGGCCGCACCCTCGACGGCGTGGACGCCGGGATCGTGCTCACCACGTACGGCACGCTGCGGCTGGACGTCGACGAGCTGGCCGGGCGGCGCTGGCCGCTGCTGGTCGCCGACGAGGCGCAGCACGTCAAGAATCCGGCCTCCGGGACGGCCCGGGCGCTGCGCGCGGTTCCCGCCGCCGCCCGGGTCGCGTTGACCGGCACCCCGGTGGAGAACAGCCTCACCGACCTGTGGGCGGTGCTCGACTGGACCACCCCGGGCCTGCTGGGCACCCTGGCGCAGTTCCGGGCCCGCTGGACCCGGCCCGGCGACACCGATCGGTCGGCGGAGCTGGCCCGTCTGATCCGGCCGTTCGTGTTGCGCCGGCGCAAGAGCGACCCGGGTGTCGCCCCGGAGCTGCCGGCCAAGACCGAGACCGACCAGCCGGTCGCGTTGACCGCCGAACAGGCCGCCCTCTACCAGGCGACCGTGGCGGAACTGCTCGACGTGATCGCCACCTCCGACGGGTTCGCCCGCCGTGGCCTGGTGGTGAAGCTGCTCACCGCGCTCAAGCAGATCTGCAACCATCCGGCGCAGTACCTGCGGGAGACCGCGCCGGTGCTGGCCGGCCGCTCCGGCAAGCTGGACCTGCTCGACGAGCTGCTCGACGGCATCCTGCCCGCCGGCGGGGCGATGCTGGTCTTCACCCAGTACGTGGCGATGGCCCGCCTGCTGCGCCGGCACCTGCACGAGCGGGGCGTGGCGGCGCTGCTGCTGCACGGCGGGCTGCCGGTGGCGCGCCGCGAACAACTGGTACGCGAGTTCGACGAGGGGCAGGCGCCGGTGTTCCTGCTGTCGCTGCGGGCGGCCGGGACCGGGCTGAACCTGACCCGCGCCGACCACGTGGTGCACTTCGACCGCTGGTGGAACCCGGCCGTGGAGGACCAGGCCACCGACCGGGCGTACCGGATCGGGCAGACCCGGCCGGTGCAGGTGCACCGGCTCATCGCCGAGGGCACCGTCGAGGATCGGATCGCGGCGCTGCTGGCCGGCAAGCGGGAGCTGGCGCAGGCGGTGCTCGACGCCGGGCCCGGCGGGCTGGCCGCGCTCGGCGACGCCGAGCTGGCCGAGTTGGTCGCGCTGCGGGGGCCGGCGTGACCGCCCGGGGGTTTCCCGCGTTCCCGGCCGGCCCGGCGCGGCGTCTGCGCTCGGGTCCGGCCACCGGGTGGGCGGCGGCGCTCGCCGATTCGGCGTTGGACCCGGCACCGCTGCGCCGGGGTCGGCGGCTGGCGGTACGGGGACACGTCGGACCGATCACGATCAGTCCCGGCCGGGTCGCGGCGAGCGTGCACGACGGCGACCCGGAGCAGGCGCACCGCACCGTGGTCCGCGTCGAGACGCTGCCGGACGCCGACTGGGACCGGCTCGCCGAGGCGGTCGCCGCCCGCTCGGGGCACCTGGCCGCCCTGCTGGCCGGGCAACTCCCGGCCGATGCGGCCGAGACCGCCGGGGTGCCCCTGCCGCCCACCGGCGGGCAGCTGCTGCCGGAGTGCGACTGCCCGGACTGGGACCACCCGTGCCGGCACGCGGCGGCGCTGTGCCACCAGGTGTCCTGGCTGCTGGAGGCCGAACCGCTCCTGCTGCTGCTGATCCGGGGCCGCGAGCCGGCGGACCTGCTCGCCGGCTTGCGCCCGCCGGACCGGCCGGGCGTCCTCGACGGGCAGCCTCCCGAGCGGCAGGCTCCCGGCAGGTCGCGACCGGAGCCGGACGCCCGCGACGCGGACGGCACGCCCGCCGCCGAGGCCTACGCCACGGCGGCGGGCCCGCTGCCGGGTACGCCGGGCGGCCCGGTGCCGGTCACCCTGCCGGTGCTGCCGCCGGATCCCGGCGTGGACGTGGACGCGCTGCGGCAGCGGGTGGCGCTCGCCGCCGCCCGGGCCGCGGCGCTGCTCGAGCAGCCTCGGCCCGCGCTCGCCCCACCGGCGTCGCAGGACCCCTGACCCGGCCCGGTCTGCGCACGTCCTCGCCAATCAGCTCCTGCCGGGTCCGCGGGGCTGTGTGCGGCGCTGTGGATCTGATGACGCCGATGAATCACCGGACCCGGACGGCAGGTGTGAATCGTCTACGTCATCAGATCGACAGGGTGCGGACAGGGCCCCTCGGCTGTCGACGCCATGCCTGCCCGCAGGCGGGCATGGCGTCGCCGAGTGCTGATGCAGGCACCGGCGCGCACCCCGGCCGGTTCAGCCGGCGGCGAGCAGGGCGCGCACCGGGGCGGCCTTGGCGGCCGCCTCGGCGACCTCGGCGTCCGGGTCGCTGTCCCAGGTGATGCCCCCACCGGCCCAGACGTGCAGCCGGTCGGCGTCGGCGGCCACGGTGCGGATGGTCAGGCCCAGGTCCACCCGGCCGGGGCCGACCCAGCCGAGCGCGCCCATGCCGGCGCCGCGCCCGACGGGTTCCAGGGCGGCGACGTGGGCCAGGGCGGCGAGTTTCGGCGCGCCGGTGACCGACCCGCCGGGGCAGGTGGCGCGCAGCAGGTCGGCCAGGCCCAGCCCGTCGGCGACCGCCGCGGAGACCGTCGACTCGGCCTGCCACAGGTCGCACCAGCGGCGTACCGCGAACAGCTCGTCCACCCGCACCGACCCGGTGCGCGCAACCCGGGCCAGGTCGTTGCGTTCCAGGTCGACGATCATCACGTGTTCGGCGCGTTCCTTGGCCGAGGCGAGCAGGTCGCGGCGTCCGGTGGCGGTGGCCGGGCGGGTGCCCTTGATCGGCCGGGTGATCACCCGGCCGTCGGTCACCTCGACCAGTGTCTCCGGGGAGGCGCAGCCGATCGCCCAACCGTCGCCGTGCAGGGTGCCCCCGTAGCGGGCGCCCGGCAGCGCGCCGAGGCGGGACAGGGCCGGGCGCGGGTCGCCGAGGTAACGCGCGGCGGCGTGCCCGACGACGTTGACCTGGTACACGTCGCCGCGGGCGATGGCGGCGCGGACGGCCGTGACGGCGTCGGCGTGCTGCCGGGGTGTCCAGCTCTCCCGCCAGTCCCCCAGCCACCAGCCGAGGCCGTCGCGGCCGCCGGGGGCCGGGGCGGGCGCGGCGGTCGGGGACGAGTCGTGACCGTAAACGACCACGGCCAGTTCCGGCAGGGCCGGCGCCGGGGTGGGCGCGCCCGGCGGGGCGCCGATCAGGCGGGCGCCGGCGGCGGCGGATACGTACAGGGCGGCGCCGCAGGCGCCGGTCGGCTGGTGGGTGGCGGGCCGGGCCAGGTCGCTCAGGTCGAGCCCGTGCGCGGCGAGGAACTCCTCGGCCAGGGCGGCCGGGTCGCCGCCGTCGGCGGGGCGCCATTCGTAGCGGTCGCGCTCGACGAGCACGCTGCGGCACGACGCCGGCACGCCCGGTACGTCGATCAGCGCATATGGGAGCGTTTCCACGCCGGTTGGCCCATTCTTCCTCATCCGTTCAGTGGATTTCCGGGGAACATGACGGATGCCTGCTCGATTCCGCGCGCATGACCTTGGTACTGTGCGTCACTGGTCATGTGAACCATGACACAGTGCCCCCACAGTCCGGAGAACCCGATGTGCCAGCACCAACCCACCTGCCCCTCCGCCGAGGCGACCGATCGCGAGGCCGCCCGCGTCATCGCCTGCTTCCGTGAGCAGGGCTGGAGCCTGCTCTGCAACGGTGTCATCGTCTTCGAGGACACCGGCGAACTACTCCCCGACGGCAGCACCATCGCCCCGCACCGCGGGCCCGCCCGCCACGCTCTCGTCGCCTGAGTTGATCACGCTCCGTCACCGGAGCTGTTCACCGGCACCAGGCTAGTCCCCGGCCAGGGACCGCCCTCCCCAGGACCCACCGGCCGGGGCGGCACGACGTCCGCCCCGGCGCAGCGTACGGGTCACTCCTCGAACGCCTCCGGCGACGGGCACGAGCAGACCAGGTTACGGTCGCCGTACGCGCCGTCGATCCGCCGCACCGGCGGCCAGTACTTGCCCGCCCGGTCCACCCCGGCCGGGTACGCCCCCACCGAGCGCGGGTACGGGTGCTCCCACGAGTCCCCGGCGGCCATCGCCGCGGTGTGCGGGGCGTTCGCGAGGGGGTTGTCCCCCGCCGGCCACTCCCCGGCCCCCACCTTGTCGATCTCCGCCCGGATGGCGATCATCGCGTCGCAGAACCGGTCCAGCTCGGCCAGGTCCTCGCTCTCGGTCGGCTCCACCATCAGCGTCCCGGCCACCGGGAACGACATCGTCGGCGCGTGGAAGCCGTAGTCGATCAGCCGCTTGGCCACGTCGTCCACGCTCACCCCGGTCGTCTTCGTCAGCGGCCGCAGGTCCAGGATGCACTCGTGCGCCACCAGGCCCTTGTTGCCGGCGTACAGCACCGGGAAGTGCCCGCGCAGCCGCGCCGCCACGTAGTTCGCCGCCAGCACCGCCACCCCGGTCGCCCGGGTCAGCCCCGCCGCGCCCATCATCCGCAGGTACGCCCACGGGATCGGCAGGATCCCCGCCGAGCCGTACTTCGCCGCCGAGATCGCCGGCCGGCTGTCGACGTGCGCACCCAGCGGGTCGCCCGGCAGGAACGGCGCCAGGTGCGCCCGCACCGCCACCGGACCCACACCCGGACCGCCGCCGCCGTGCGGGATGCAGAACGTCTTGTGCAGGTTCAGGTGCGACACGTCCGCGCCGAACCGGCCGGGCTTGGCGAACCCAACCAGGGCGTTGAGGTTCGCCCCGTCGACGTACACCTGGCCGCCGGCGTCGTGCACCTTCGCGCACAGCGACGCGATGCCCGTCTCGTACACCCCGTGCGTCGACGGGTACGTCACCATGATCGCCGCCAGGGCGTCCCGGTGCTTGTCGATCTTCGCGTCCAGGTCGACCAGGTCCACGTTGCCGTCGGCGTCGCAGGCCACCACGACCACCCGCATGCCGGCCATCACCGCGCTCGCCGCGTTGGTGCCGTGCGCCGACGACGGGATCAGGCACACGTCCCGGTGCCCCTCACCCCGCGAGGCGTGGTAGGAGCGGATCGCCAGCAGCCCCGCCAGTTCCCCCTGGGAGCCCGCGTTGGGCTGCACGCTGACCGCGTCGTAGCCGGTCACCTCCGCCAGCCACGACTCCAGCTGGGAGATCATCTCCCGGTAGCCGGCGGTCTGCGTATCCGGCGCGAACGGGTGGATGTGGGCGAACTCCGGCCAGGTGATCGCCTCCATCTCGGTGGTGGCGTTCAGCTTCATCGTGCACGACCCCAGCGGGATCATGCCCCGGTCCAGGGCGTAGTCGAAGTCCGACAGCCGCCGCAGGTACCGCAGCATCGCCGTCTCGGAGTGGTGGCTGCGGAACACCGGGTGGGTGAGGAAGTCCGACGTGCGCCTCAGCGCCTGCGGAAGCGCCGCGTCCACGTCGCCGTGCACCCCGTCGACCCCGAACGCCGCCCAGACCGCCGCCACGTGCTCGGCGGTGGTCGTCTCGTCGCAGGAGATGCCCACCCGGTCGGCGTCGACCAGCCGCAGGTTGACCCGCCGCTCGGCGGCCGCCGCGACCACCTCGGCCGCCCGGCCCGGCACGGTCGCGGTGACGGTGTCGAAGAACGCGACGTCCGCGACCTCGACGCCGCCGGCGCGCAGCCCGGCCGCGAGCCGCGCCGCCATGTCATGGGTACGCCGGGCGATCGCCCGCAGCCCGTCCGGGCCGTGGTAGACGGCGTACATGCCGGCCATCACCGCCAGCAGCACCTGCGCGGTGCAGATGTTGCTGGTCGCCTTCTCCCGCCGGATGTGCTGCTCGCGGGTCTGCAGCGCCAGCCGGTACGCCGGGTTGCCGTCGGCGTCGCGGGACACCCCGACCAGCCGGCCGGGCAGCATCCGCTCCAGCCCCGACCGGACGGCCAGGTAACCGGCGTGCGGCCCGCCGAAGCCCATCGGCACCCCGAAGCGCTGGGTGGTGCCGGCGGCGATGTCGGCGCCGATCTCACCCGGCGCACGCAGCAGCGTCAGCGCCAGCAGGTCCGCCGCGACGGTCACCAGCGCGCCCACCGCGTGCGCCGCCTCGACGAGGCCGGCGTGCTCCCGCACCGCCCCGGACGCCCCGGGGTACTGCAGGTGCAGGCCGAAGAACTCGCCCGGCAGCTCGTCGCGCTCCACGTCGAGCACCCGCACCTCGATGCCCAGCGGCTCGGCCCGGCTGGCGATCACCGCGATGGTCTGCGGCAGGGTGTCGGCGTCGACGACGTACACCGGGCTCTTGCTCTTCGACGCGCGGCGCGCGAGGGTCATCGCCTCGGCCGCGGCGGTGCCCTCGTCGAGCATCGACGCGTTCGCGGTGGCCAGCCCGGTCAGGTCGGTGACCATGGTCTGGAAGTTCAGCAGCGCCTCGAGCCGGCCCTGGCTGATCTCCGGCTGGTACGGCGTGTACGCCGTGTACCAGGCCGGGTCCTCCAGCACGTTGCGGCGGATCACCGCGGGGGTGTGCGTGCCGTGGTAGCCCAGGCCGATCATCGACACGGCCACGGTGTTGCGGGCGGCCAGGGCGCGCAGCTCGGCGATCGCCTCCCGCTCGCTGGCCGGCTCCGGCAGGTCCAGGGTGCCGTGCCAGCGGATCACCTCGGGGATCGCCGCGTCCATCAGCTCGTCGATCGAGCCGTAGCCGACGGCCTCCAACATCCGGCGCTCGTCGTCCGGGTCCGGGCCGATGTGCCGGTCGGCGAACTTCTCTACGGTCATGCGCGGCGCTCCTGCAGGGGGCGAGGTCGACAGGTCGGCCTCCCCCTGAGTCGCACCCGCGAAGGCGCTCCACAGTGCCTGCCCCCGCGGTCCTTTTGCCTGAGAGGTTCCGGGGAGGATATGCCCCTTCGGCGCCGCCCGGGTGCTGTTGGGCGGTCTCTCCCGCGTGGGTGGTACCGGCATGGTCAACGCTACCAGCGCCCGTGTTTCCGGCAGATGTCGTACCCCCCGGGCAGCATCGGGCCGCGCCCTGGGTCAGGGAGCGACCGGCGCGGGCATCGCACCGCCGGCCGGCCCGGCCGCCGGCACCCGCCGCGACGGCGGCGCGCCGGTGACCCGGTCGGCCAGCGCCGGCAGCAGCCGCCCCAGCGGTGCGTCCACGGTCAGCGCCGCGTACCCGTCGCCCCGGGTCGGGCCCTGGTTGGCGATCACCACCGGGATGCCCAGCTTCGCCGCCCGCAGCACGAACCGCCGCCCCGACATCACCGTCAACGACGAGCCGAGCACCAGCAGCAGCCGCGCCGCGCCCACCATCGCGAAACAGTGCGCCACCCGCGGCGCCGGCACCGTCTCGCCGAAGAACACCACGTCCGGTTTCAGCATGCCCGTGCCGCAGAACGTGCAGTCGACCGTGCGGAAACCGGCCACCTGCTCGTCGGCCAGCTCGACGTCACCGTCGGGGTTGACCGTCCCGGCCGCCGCGTCGAAGCCCGGGTTCGCCTCCCGCAACCGGCGGTCCAGCTCCTCGCGCGACGTGCGGTTGCCGCAGTCGAGGCAGACCACCTCGTCGAGGCGGCCGTGCAGCTCCACCACCTGCGGACTGCCGGCGGCCGTGTGCAACCCGTCCACGTTCTGGGTGATCACCCCGTCGACCAGCCCGGCGTCCTGCAACCGGGCCACCGCCCGGTGCCCGTCGTTCGGCGCCGCCCGGGCGATCATCCGCCACCCCAGGTGGCTGCGCGCCCAGTACCGCCGCCGCGCCAGCGGGTCCCGGGTGAACGTCTGATAGGTCATCGGGCTGTGCCGGCGGGCCGCGCCGCTGGGCCCCCGGTAGTCCGGGATGCCCGACTCGGTGGACAGCCCCGCCCCGCTCAGCACCACGACACCACCACCGGCGACCAGGCCGGCCAGCGCGTCGATCGTCTCCGTCACCCGTCCATGCTGCCTCAGCGCCACCCCCGGCGGCGAGGCGTAACCGGTGACCCTCGTCGCCGGACGGCCCGTCCGGGCTAGGTTGACGGGTATGCGCGTCGTCATCGCCGGAGGCCACGGCAGAATCGCCCAGCTGCTGGAACGGGAACTCGCCGGCCGCGGCGACACCGCCGTCGGGCTCATCCGCAACCCCGAGCACACCGCCGCGCTGCGCGCCATCGGCGCCCACCCCGTCCTGGCGGACCTGGAACACGCCGGCGTCGACGAGATCGCCGGGCACCTCACCGGCGCCGACGCGGTGGTCTTCGCCGCCGGCGCCGGCCCCGGCAGCGGCGCCGCCCGCAAGGACACCGTCGACCGCGCCGCCGCTGTGCTGCTCGCCGACGCCGCCCAGGCCGCCGGGGTACGCCGCTACCTGCTCGTCTCCTCCATGGGCGTGGAGGACCCGCCGGCGCCCGGCAGGGACGAGGTGTGGGCGGCGTACCTGCGCGCCAAGAAGGCCGCCGAGGACGACCTGACCCGCCGCGACCTGGACTGGACGGTGCTGCGACCCGGCCGGCTCACCGACGACGCGCCCACCGGCCGCATCCACCTCGACCGGCGCGTCCCGCGCGGCGCGGTCACCCGCACCGACGTGGCCCGGGTCCTCGTCGCGCTGCTCTACCACCCGGGCAGCGCCGGCCGGATCCTGGAACTCGTCGGCGGGGAAACCCCGATCGGCGAGGCCGTCGCCGCCGCCGCGACACCCCCGCACTCCCCTGCGTGACCGTCACCGGGGGTCTCGCGGCCCCGGCCCCGCCGCGCGGCTGGTCAGTCGAGGCAGAACTCGTTGCCCTCGGGGTCGGCCATCACGATGTGACCGGCGCCGAGCGGAGGCGCCGGCTCGTAGCGCCTGAGCCGGGTGGCGCCGTGGCCGGTGAGCCGCTCGGCCTCCGCCTCCAGGGCCGCCATCCGCGCGTCGCCCTCAAGGCCGGGCGCGGCGCGCACATCGAGGTGCACGCGGTTCTTGGCCTGCTTGCCCTCCGGCACCCGCTGGAAGAACAGCCGCGGCCCGGAGCCCTCGGGGTCGAGCACCGCCGAGGCGTCGTTGCGCCGCTCGGGCGGCACGCCCATCGCCTCCAGTGCCTGCTCCCACGACTCGAAGCCCCCGGGCGGGTCCTGCAACCGGTAGCCGAGGGCCTCGGCCCAGAACGCCGCCAACCCGGCCGGGTCGGCGCAGTCGAACGTGATCTGTACGTCGCGGGCCATCTCAGCTCGCCTCCTGTCGGGTCTTCCGGTGAGTGTGCAAGTAGAGGCGTGCGCGGCGTTGCGTACCGCGAGTACGCCGACGACGACGTGCCCGAGTCGCCAGGCGATCGTCGTGAACGGCGGCGGGTCGGGCTCCGGCACCGCGAAGTCGATCATCAGTCCAGTGCCAGGCGAGCTGGTCCCGGAGCAGGAGATTCCAGTTCTGGTCCGTCATGGTGGCAGCCTCCCGCGGATAGCGGACAGGATCGTTCCGTGATTCGTGCGACGATGGCCGGGTGACCGTCGAGGCGACGACCGAGCGGGTGCTGCGGTTGCTGGCGATGCTGCAGCGGCGGCCGTCCTGGACCGCCGCCGAACTCGCCGCCGAGCTGAAGGTCACCGACCGGTCGGTGCGCCGCGACGTGGAGCGACTACGCGCGCTCGGCTACCCCGTGCACGCGACGGCCGGCGTCGGCGGCGGCTACCAGCTCGGCGCGGGCACCCGGCTGCCGCCGCTGCTCCTGGACGACGAGGAGGCGATCGCGACCGCGGTCTGCCTGCGGATGGCGTCGGGCGGCACGATCGCCGGTGCGGGCGAGGCGGCACTGCGGGCGCTCGCGAAGCTCGACCAGGTGATGCCGGCCCGGCTGCGCGCCGAGGTGCGGGCGGTGCACGGCGCCACCGACACCCTGGTCGGCCCCGGCGTGGAGATCGACGCGGAGCTGCTGGTGACGCTCGCGCGGGCCTGCCGCGACGCCGTCCGGGTGCGGTTCCGGTACGCCGGCCGCGACGGCGGGGAACGCGAGCGCACGGTCGAGCCGGTGCGGATGGTCACCACCGGCCGCCGCTGGTACCTGATGGCCCGCGACGTCGACCGCGACGACTGGCGCACCTTCCGGCTGGATCGGATGCACGAGGTGGTCGCGACGACCTGGCGCTTCCGGGCGAGGGAGCATCCGGATCCGGTCGCCTACGTGCAGCGCTCGGTCACCGAGGCGCCGTACCGGTATCTCGCCCGGGTACGGGTGCACGCCCGGCCCGACCGGGTGCGGGAGCTGGTGCCGCCCCAGGTGGGGCGCGTCGAGGACGACCGTGACGGGTGCAGCGTGCTCGTCGTCGGCGGGGACGACCTCGACTGGCTCGCCGCGCAGGTGGCCCGGCTGGGCTTCGCGGCGGAGGTGCTGGAGCCACCGGAGCTGCGGCAGGCCGCTGCCCTGCTCGCCCGCCGCCTCGCCGCGATGGCCGGTTGACCGACCCGGTCAGTCCCTGCGCGCCGGCTAGCCGCCGAGGACGGCGCGCAGCTGGGCGCTCGCCCCGCCGGCCGACGCCGCGTCCGCCCGCAACTGCTCCGCCTGCGCCGACAGGTACGCCTGCCACCGGTCCAGCTGCTGCTGCGCCGCCGCCACCGCCGCCAGGGCGGCGGCGTGCCGCTCCTCCAGCTCCTGCAACCGGCGCTGCACCTCCGGCGACGGCCCGCCCGCCGACGGCAGCGCCGGCACACCCGGCCCCGCCGAGCTCAGGTCACCGGCGCGCCGGTGCGCCTCGGCGAGGATCTCGTCGGCCTGCCGGCGCGCGTCAGCGATGATCTCCGCGCCCTCGGCGCTGGCCTCACCGATCGTCCGGTTCGCCTCGTCCTGCGCCCGCATGGCCAGCTCCACCGCCATCGGGTCCGGACCCTGCGGGGCGTTGCTCGGCAGCGTCCCGTGCCGCAGCATCTCCACCTGGCTGAGCAGCCCGTGGTTCTCCCGCCGCTGCCGCTCCAACTCGTTGACCAGCAACGCGATCCGGTCGTCCGCCGTGCGGATCACCACCGACACCTCGTCGGCGGACAACCAGTGACTGCCCCTGAACCGCCGCGCCTCCAGCATGGACAGCTGGCGGGCCAGCTCCCCCTGGTCGGGCACCCCGGGCAGGGCGAGACGGTCGGAGTGGTCGATGCTCATCGGGCACCTGTCCAGCTGAAGTCGCGCGGGGCCGCGGGACCGGCCTCGGCGAGGGGCGGATAGAGGGAATGATCGTAACTCTCGGTCAGGATCTGCTCGGGCTGCACACCCGACCGGGCCAGAATCGTGATCGTGTCCCGGGTCATCTCCGGGCTTCCGCAGACCAGCACCTCGGTGTCAGTCCACGGCCCCAACCGCACCGCCGTGTCGGCGGCCTTGCCGATCGCCCCCTGCCAACCCCACCCGATCTCCACCGTCGGGACGTACCGCAACCAGTTCGTGCCGCCGTTCTGCCACGCCGCCGCCGGCGGCATCGACGCCAGCTGCGCCACCGCCTTGTCGTCGTACAGGTCGTCGGGGGTACGCCCGCCCACCACCAGCGTCGTGCGCCGGCCGGAGCCCTGCTGCAACGCCTCCACCACCGCCCGCAGCGGCGCCAGCCCGGTGCCCCCCGCGATCAGCAGCAGCGGCAGCTGCGGCGACCGGTCGTACGACGACAACGCCGTACCCGTCGGGTGGCCCAGCAGCAGCCGGTCCCCCGTGCGCAGCTTGCGCACCAGATGGGTGGAGAAACGCCCCGCGGCGCGCACGTGGAACTCGATCGTCCCGTCCGCGCGCGGCGCGTTCGCCGGCGACAGGTACCGCCACGTCCGCAGCTGCGGCACCTGCACCGGCAGGGACTGCCCCGGCCGGTAGTTGCACAGGTAGTTCGGGCGGACCGTGAACACCGCGATGTCCGAGCGGCGCCGCTCCGCGCCCAGCACCTCCGCCTCCCAGTACGGCGGTGACGTCCGCTCCGCCTCCGCCGCCCCGGCGAGCATCAGCTTCGCCACCACCTCGTACGCCGCCGCCCACTCCGCCTTCAACGCCGGCGTCCAGTACGGCCCGAGGAACCGCTCCAACGTGGCCAGCAGCGCCTGACCCACCCAGATGTAGTGCCGCTCCCCCAGCACCACCGGGTTGCCCCGCTGGTCCTGGCCGTGGAACCGCCGGTGGTCCGCCCCCAGCCGCTGCGCGAACGCCGTCAACGTCGCCGGATCGTCCAGGTTGGTGATGATGTGACCCAACGCCTTGAGGAGCTTGTCCTCCTGGTACTGCATGTTCGTGGGGAACATCGACCGCGCCTCCGGCGCCACCACGAACAGCGTCGCGTAGAAGTACTTCGCCGCCTCCACGCCGGCGGCCGAGAACTGCGTCCAACTCTGGCGCAGCGCCACGTTGTCCATGCTCGTCAGTCCTCCTGCGCGCGGGCCGTGTCGTGACGCTCCCGCAGCGTCGTCTTCACCACGCCACTCGGGTCGTACACCCGCTCCGTCGGCCAGATGTTCGGGTTCGGCACCCGGGTGTCGTAGTAGCGGTGATGCACCGCGTGCAACGCCGCCCACCCGACACTGCCGTTGAGCCACGACCAGTCACCGTGCACCGGTCGTCCCGCCCGCTCCTCCTGCGCGCAGAACTTCATGAACAGCTCCGACTCGGTGTGCGGATCCGACACCCGCACCCCCGCCAGCCGGAACGAGTGCAGCACCGCCTGGTTGATCACCAGGACCGCGTGCTCACGCCACAGGGTGTCCTCCCGGCTGGTGTCCAGACCCAACCCGGCCGCCACCACCCGCAGCTGGTCGTAACGCTCCCGGTCGCCCATGTTCCGGGTGCCGATCTCGTCACCCAGGTAGTGGCCGTTGAACGGCGCGCAGCTGTAGTCGACCCCACCGATACGCAGCCGCATGTTGCTGATCACCGGCAGGGCGTGCCAGCGCAGCATCAGATCCGCGAACCACGGATGCTCCGGATGCGACAGCGCCACCTCCCGGACCAGCTCCCGCGGCACGTCGACCACCGTGGGCTCCTCCTGCGCCGTCTCGATCACCCACGGCAGCAGGTCGAAGCGGCCCGGCACCGGCGGCGGCCGCCAGCCCAGCCGCCGGGCCGCCTCCGTCATCCCCACCTGCGCCGGGTCACCCAGCACCGAGCCGTCGTCACGCCGGTGCCCGCAGTAGCGGATCAGCTGGTCGTTCCAGATCCGCGCGCGCGGCCCCACCCCCGGCCGGTCCGGCGCGAACACCGTCACCACCGACTGGATCCGGCCACCGTTGTCCCCGGCCGCCAGATGCGCCGCCAGCTCCTGCGCGATCCCCGCCGCCGTCGTGACGTGCCGCCGGTCGCGGACCTTCAACCCCGCCCACCGGATCCGGCCCACACACCGCACCGAGTGCCGCCACGCCACCTTCGCCCCGTACACCAGCTCGTCGCGGGTGTGCCGGTACGACCCGGTCAACGCGATCTCCTCGCGGACCTCCGCCAGCCGCGCGGCGAGCCCCGGCAGGCGCCGCTCACCGTGGTACAGCTCCAGGAACTCCGCCGCCTCCGCCGCGACGTCCTCGGCGCGCTCCACGGCGACGCCGGCGTCCATCGGCTCCCGGCGCGCCGGCATCCCGGTGACCGGGCAACCGGCCGCCGGATGGTCGGCGACGGCACCGCCGGCCCGTACGGAACGGACGCCGACATGGTGGTCAGTGTGCACTTCGGCTCGTTTCCCCGTCCTCTGGCAGGCCCCGACGCGACCCTCGCGCCGCCCCCCACACATCAGCTCGGCACCACCCACCAGACCGTCACCCAGAGTGACCAGTTGGTGCCCTTGGTGAGCGCCCTGGACAGGATTCCTGGGAACACCACAACTGTCAACAAGCCGACTTCATACGGGAACGTACACAGCGGACACTCCCCACCGGCCGCCCTTACCGCACAACCCGACCGGCCCGCACCCACGAGACGACCCCCGTCGATGCACCGCCCACGGGATGGGCGCAGCGGGAGACGCCGCGCCCCGTCACCGGCCGCGGCGCCCCGTCAATACCCGCTGTCAGCCCGCCCGGCGACGCGCCCGGCGCGCCGCGAGCTCGTCACCCACCACATCGGACGCCGGCTCCGCGGGCTCGTCCCCGCCACCCGACGTCGCCGGCTCCGCCGGCAGGTGCGACAACGACCCCTGGATCTCCTTGAACGCCCCACCGATCGCGATGCCGAACACGCCCTGGCCGCCCTGCAACAGGTCGACCACCTCCTCCGGCGACCGGCACTCGTACACCGTCGTGCCGTCCGAGATCAGCGTGATCCCCGCCAGGTCCTCCACCCCGCGCGACCGCAACGCCTCGATCGCCTTACGGATGTTCTGCAGGGACACCCCGGCGTCCAGCAGGCGCTTCACGACCTTCAACACCACCAGGTCGCGGAACGAGTACAACCGCTGCGTCCCCGACCCCGACGCGTCCCGCACACTCGGCACCACCAGCGCCGTCCGCGCCCAGTAGTCCAACTGCCGGTAGCTGATCCCCACCGCGTGGCAGGCCGTCACACCCCGGTAACCGACCGAACCGTCACCGTCCGTGCCCACCGGCGACGACACCACACCCGGCTCGCCCCGCTCCACACCTGGCTCAGGATCCCGCGGCTCGTGCATCCCGACAACCTCCCCGTCAGTGCGGTGACACGTCGTTTCCGGGACGTGCACCCCTCGACACGGCAACCCTATCGCCGGGCTGAGGGGTTACCGCGCAGGAACGGTCGCGACACGCCGTGCAGCGACAGCGCACAGCACCGCACAGACACGGAGCGTCACTCACCGTGACGCTCCCGACAGAGATGACCGGGGCTCGGCCCTCAGCCGGCGAAATCCTCCGGACGCACCTGGTCCAGGAACTCGCGGAACTTCTCCACCTCGTCCTCCTGCTCGTCGGGAATCACGATCCCCGCCTCGCTGAGGACCTGCTCGGCACAACGAATCGGAGCACCCACCCGCAACGCCAACGCGATCGAATCGCTCGGCCGGGCCGACACCCGCACGCCGTCCCCGATCAACAGATCGGCGTAGAAGACGTTCTCCTTCAACTCGGTGATCTCCACCGCCCGCAACGGCGCCTTCAACGCCGCCAGCACGTCGCGCAACAGATCATGCGTCAACGGCCGGGCCGGCTTGACCCCCTGCTGCTCGTAGGCGATCGCCGTGGCCTCCACCGCACCGATCCAGATCGGCAGATAGCGGTCGCCCTCGACCTCCCTGAGCAGGACGATCGGCTGGTTGCTCGGCAGCTCCACCCGAACTCCGACCACGCTCAGCTCGCGCACCGCCGCCTCCGTGTCGTCGTCACCTACGCACCGCGCCTTTCCTGCACGGTACACGGACCGCGACACGGTCGTCCCATGCGCACCAGCCCCACGCCCGCGCCAGAAAAGGGTTACCCCGGCAAGCCTACGACACGCTTCCCGGGGCAGATCTTTCCGCACGGCACCTCGACGGCCCGCTCACCGACCCAACGTCGACCGCAACCCCACCCGCACCAACGCGGCATGCAACTGCTGCGACAACGCCATCAACTCCCGCGCCGTCTCCGCCGCCCGCGCCCGCGCCGCCGGATCACTCTGCCGCGCCAACGGCGCCACCAACTGCGCGAACAGACCGACCTCACGATCCGCCGACGACCGGTACGCCCGCAGGTGCCGCGGCTCCAACCCGTACGCCGCCAGACCCGCCACCGCCCGCGCGATGATCAACGCATCCGCGTCGTACCAGCCCGGCGGATCCGACACCAGGACACCCAGCCGCTCCAACTCGCCCAACGTCGACTCGTCGACACCACTGTGCGCCACCAGCTCGGCACGCCCGAGCCGCACCTGCGACGGCTCGGGCTCCTCCACCGGCCGGCCCGGCACCTCACCACCGGGACCCACCGCCACCAACGTCGGCCGCTGCCGGCCCGGCCCGTCACCGGCGTCCCACTCGGCCAACTGGTCACGGATCACCCGCAACGGCAGATACTGGTCCCGCTGCGCGGTCAACACGAACCGCAGCCGGGCCACGTCGTCCCAGCTGTACTTCCGGTAACCCGCCGCCGTCCGCTGCGGCTCCACCAGACCCTCGGCCTCGAGGAACCGCAACTTCGAGATGGTGACGTCCGGGAAATCCACCCGCAACTGCCCCAGCACCTCGCCGATACTCATCAGCGGGTGTGCACGAGCCGCCCCGGGGGGCGTGGAAGCCGCAGGCTCATTCACCCCCGGCCGGCCTCCTCCTCCGGGCGCGGACCGGCGATGAACACCACCCGGAACTTACCGATCTGCACCTCGTCACCATTGCTCAACGTGGCCGCCTCGACCCGCTCCCGGTTCACGTACGTGCCGTTCAGGCTGCCCACGTCCCGCACCGTGAACGTGCCACCGTCACGGTGGAACTCCGCGTGCCGCCGCGACACCGTCACGTCGTCCAGGAAGATGTCACTGTCCGGGTGCCGCCCACTCGTGGTCACGTCGTGATCCAGCAGGAACCGCGCACCCGCGTTCGGGCCACG
Source organism: Micromonospora sp. URMC 105 (assembly GCF_051386295.1). Lineage (NCBI taxonomy): Bacteria > Bacillati > Actinomycetota > Actinomycetes > Micromonosporales > Micromonosporaceae > Micromonospora > Micromonospora sp. URMC 105. Next base: position 25,613 of record NZ_JBPQTL010000009.1, read on the forward strand.
ACGAACCACCAGCAGCGCCATTCCCGGCGGCAACGAGCCGGACATCCGGCTCGGCACCACATCGGTGTCCGGGCCCTCCAGCACTTCGTCCAACGAACCGAGATTGAGCGTCGAAGTGACGTCGAGCGGGGGGAACTCGTCGCCTGGGCGCGTCATGGGACCACCTCACGGATCTGTTCGGTCAGCGTCGGGGTAATGGCGGGTCTGGCCGCCGGGCAGTCGCACACCCGGCGGCTGGCTCCCCGTGCCAGGGAAGGCAATTACACAACGCTCAACTATTGGGGTTCTCGGTCGACTGGGCGAGCCTAGCCAGCGCCGAAATGCAGGGCAACCGGACGCGCGGAAACATCCACACGCCCGGCCAAGGCAACACTCAGCTCTCGGTGAGCTCGCGGTACGCGTCAGCGGACAGCAACCCGTCCAGCGCGGACGGATCATCCGGCGTGATCTCCAACAGCCAACCCGCACCGTACGGGTCCGTGTTGATCACCTCGGGCGTGTCGCCCAGCGCCTCGTTCCGCGCCGCCACCGTCCCGCTCACCGGGGCGTAGATCTCCGACACGCTCTTGGTCGACTCGATCTCACCCAGCGGCTCACCGGCCGCCACCACCGCGCCCTCGTCGGGCAACTGGACGAACACGATGTCACCCAACGCGTCCTGCGCGAAGTGGGTGATGCCGACGCGGAGCGTGCCGCCGTCGGCGCCGACCACCCACTCGTGCTCGGCGGTGTAACGCAGATCCTCAGGAATCACCAGACGCGTCCTTCATCCATCGGTGCGCCGGAGGTGATCCGACGCGGCCGCGCCGGTCAGGAGACCGGACGGGCGTGTTCCAGCTTCATCGGCTCGTGCAGCGCCGAAACCTCGGCAACCCCACGCTCCTCAACGTTCACGGTACCGCCGTCACCCGCAACCGATGCGGCCACCCCGCCCGGAATCTTCAGCGCCGTCTCCATCGTCTTCGGATCACCGATCACCGTGATCGTGAACGGACCCGACATCTGCCGCCCGTCCACCACCAACGACCCGCCCGACCCGTCCTGGAAGTACGTCGACGCGATGATCCGCACCGGCGACCCGCCACCACCGGAGATCTGCATCGCCTCCGCGCCCGCGCCCCGCAACTCCTGCACCGCGTCCAGGATCCGGTCCGCCCGGATCGGCTTGCCCGCCCCCGGCCGGAACTCCACACTCAGCCCCGGACCCCGCGCCGGCAACGTCCCCGCCAGGATCCCCAGCTCGTCCGCCCGCCGCCGCGCCTCGTCCAGCGCCGCCTGCCGGCCCTGCTCACCCGAACGCAGCTGCCGCTGGCTCTCCTCCAGCGCCTCGATGTCCTGCTGCAGCCGCTTCTCCCGGGAATCCAGATCCGAGAAGATCCGGACCAGGTCCTCCTGCCGGGTCGCCGCCAGCGTCGGATCCGTCGACGTCGTCTTGAACTGCACCACCAGGGTGAACCCGAGCAGCGCCAGCAACACCGCGATCATCACCCCGGCGGAGGTCCACCGCCGGCCCGCCGGCGCCGCCGCGACCGGCTCCGGGTCGCCCTCGTCCGGGGCGGCCCCGATCCGCTGGGTCGTGGCCTCCTCCTCCGGCGCAGACGCCGGCGGCTCGTCCACCGCCGGCGCCGGCGGCTCCTGCCGCTCCGGCTCCGACACCGGAGGCACCAACGGACTCAACTCGTCCGGATCCGGGGCGTCCGGCCGCGGATCCGGCTCACCCGCCGGCCCGGACGGACGGTGCGGCTCCGTCGGTTGCGGCCAACCCGTCCCGGTGTCCCGCTGCTCGTCGCTCATCACCCATCAACCTACGCCCGGAACAGGTGGCGACGGATCGCCGCCACGTTTCCGAAGATGCGCACCCCGAGCACGACCACCACACCGGTGGAGAGCTGACCGCCCACCCCCAGCTGGTCCCCCAGGTACACGATCAGACCCGCCACCAGCACGTTCGAGATGAACGACACCACGAACTGCTTGTCGTCGAAGATCCGGTCCAGCTTCGCCCGCACCCCACCGAACACCGCGTCGAGCGCGGCCACCACCGCGATCGGCAGATACGGCTGCAACGCGGCGGGCACGGTCGGATCCAGGTAGATCCCGAGAACCACACCGGCGAGCAGCGCCAGCACCGCGATCATCGGACACCTCCGGAGGGGCGGGGAGAGGTACCCGGACCGGACGGCCCGGGACTGGACGTACGGCCGGTGACCGACCCCGACGGCGACGGGCTCGGACTGACCGAAGGCTGCGCGTAGCGTAGCCGCGGCTCCGGCGCGGCCGGCAGGGTGAGGTCGTCCGCCTCGCGGACCTCGAACGACAGGCCGGTGTCCTTCGCCACCCGCCGCATCAGATACGCCGCCCGGCTCTCGTCGAACCTGTCCCGCATCGAACCCGGCCCGATCGCCGTCACCTCGTACGGGCTCGTCACCGGCCGGAAGTCCACCAGGATCGCCGCCCCCGCCGACCGGATCGTCGACGTCGCCGTCAACCGCTGCCCGTTGATCGCCACCGCCTCCGCCCCCGAGGCCCACAGGTCGTTGGCGACCTTCTGCAGGTCGGTGTAGATCACCCGCGGCGGACCCGTGTCCGAGTCACCGGAGACCGCGTCGTCGTCCTTCGGCTGCGCGTCGGCCAGGCGCACCACCACACCGTCGCCCCGCACCCGGCCCAGCCCGGTCCCCGCCTCCAGGTTGCGCAACCGCGCCGCCTGCGAACCGCTCAGCGCGGCGTCGCGCTGCCGGCCGACCTCCTCACGCAACCGGTCCGCCCGGGCGGTCATCTGGTCGGTCTCGCTCTCCCGCTGCTTGATCTGCGCGATCAGGCCGGCGCGCGCCTGACTGCGGCTCGGCTCGTCCGCCATCGTCTCCCGGTACGCCACCGCGAACAGGAACCCGACGACCGCGAGCACCACGATGCTCACCGCGCGCGTGGAAGCGCCCCGCCACCCCGCCGGGGGCGGCGACTCCCGGCGCCGGGCCGCCGCGTCGGCGTACCCCGGGTCCAGCGGGTTGCGGAACAGTTCGGTGAGGAAGTCCGGGGTGAACGCCCGGGTGGGGCGCCCACCGGAGTCCGGCGGCGTGCTCATGCGCGCGCTCCCCCGGCCCGCACGGACCGGACCAGGCGGGCGGCCTGCACCACGTACATCGCCCCGGCCACCCAGTAGAGCACCAGACCCCACCAGGCCAGGCCCCAGCCGATCGCCCCGACGGCGGTGGCGGCGGACTCCGAGGCCGTCGCCACCAGCAGGATCGGGAAGGCGGCGAGCAGCAGGAAGGTGGCCGTCTTGCCCACGTAGTGCACCGGCGGCGGGCCGTACCCGTGCCGGCGCAGCACCGCCAGCGAGCCGACCAGCAGCAGCTCCCGGGCCAGCAGGGCGGCCGTGAACTGCCACGGCACCACCTCGCGCGCGGTGAAGGCGAGCAGCGTGGCGAGGATGTAGAGCCGGTCGGCGAACGGGTCGAGCAGCTCGCCGAGGCGGCTGACCTGCCCGAGCCGCCGGGCGATCCAGCCGTCCACCCAGTCGGTGGTGCCGCCGATGGCCAGCACCACGATCGCCGCGACGTCGGCCTCCAGGACCAGGAAGAGGTAGAGGAAGAGCGGGACGCCGAGCAGCCGGACGAAGCTGATCAGGTTCGGCAGGGTCAGCACCCGGTCACCGACGGCGGCGCCGCCCGTGCCCTGCGAATGCTCTGCCCGAGCCGGCCGACGCGACACCGAACCTCCCTCCGCAGCACGGACCGGACGCCTCCCGGGCGCCTCGGCGGGCGTGCGCGCTGACGGGCCGGCCAGCGCCGGCGCCTCGGTGGCCCCGGGCCCGGGGCCTCCCCTGCTGCCGCTCCGGACGTGGTGGTCGCGGGCCGGCGAGTTGCCACTATATCGGGCTCACGTATCGGCCCTGGGGCCTCGCGTCTCTGTCCTCGTGGGGTGTCTGTTGTGCGGTGCGTCACCACGCGTAGGGCATCCTAGGACACTAGTGGAGTGCCGGTGGGAGGCCGCTGTCGCGGCGGAACGGGTCAGGCGGTGCGGGCGGTGGCGTCGGGCTGCGTCGTCGTGCCGGCCTCCACCGCCTGGGCGAAGGCCAGCAGCGCCAGCAACAGGTCGTTCTGCGCCCGTGGCGGCATCCGGTCCAGGACGGTCTGCACGGCCTGGTGGCGCCGCTCCTTCAGCTCCCGCAGCAGGGTCTCGGCCGCCGCGGTGGGCACCAGCCGGACCTCCCGCCGGTCGCGCGGGTCGGCCACCCGCCGCAGCAGACCGGTGGCCTCCAGCCGGTCACAGAGCCGGCTGGCCGAGGAGGGTACGACGTCGAGCAGCTCCGCCAGCCGGTTCACGTTGGTGTCCGGCCGCGCGCTGATCAGGGCCAGCACCCGCAGCTGGGTCGGCGGGACGGTGACGTGGTGCCGTGACGTGGCGGAGTCGAGCACACCGATGAGCGCCTCGGCGGCGGCGTCGATCGCCGCGGCGAGATTCGCAGCTCGCTCCACCCGGTGCCCCCTGCGATCGGTCCGCTCGTACCTGGCTGCCGGCTCGGTTACCGCTCGCCCCGGCCACTGGCCCCGACCCAGTCCAGGCAGACGACGACGGCGTCGTCGCCCAGGTCCGTGTCGGCGTGGTAGGCGAACAGTTCGCGCATGACGGTACCAACCGCCTCGGTGGCCGGCTGCAACCGTGTGGACCGCATCGAACGCGCCATCGCCCGCTCCCCGTACGGCTCCTGGCCGCCGGGCTGCGCGGCGTAGACGCCGTCGCTGACCACGAAGAGGCGGTCCCCCGGCTCCAGGTCGAACTCCTGCACGTCGTAGCGCGTCTCGGCGAACATGCCCAGGGGCAGCTGCCGGTCCAGCTCGATCGGGGTCACCGTGCCACCGCGTACCCGCAGCAGGTGCGGCGAGCCGGCGTCCACGGCGCGTACCCGGCCGGAATCGGTGTCCACGCTGAGCAGCAAGGTCGCGACGTGCCGGCTCCCCCGGTGCTGGTAGTGGATGGTGTCCGAGGCGAGCTCCGCCTGCTCCACCAGCCCGCCGCCGGAGCGCCGGGCGTTGCGCATGGCGTTGACCGTCAACGCCGTCAGCAGGGCCGCGGCCATCCCCGTGCCGGTGCCGTTGAGCACCGTCAGCGTGAGCCGGTCGCCGTCGACGGACCAGTCGAAGTGGTCACCGCCGACCCCGTACGCCGGTTCCAGCTGCCCCGCCAGCAGGAACGCCTGGTGCCGGACGCTGCGCCCGGGCAGCAGGTCCCACTGCATCTCGGCGGCCATGCTCAGCCGTTCCCGCCGCCGGGCCCGGCGGTACCGGTCGGTGTCCCGGTCGGCCGCCCGCAGCGCGGTGGCCAGTTCGCCGGCGACCTCGCCGATCCCGGCCACCGTCTCCGGGGCCGCCGGGCCGGACAGCTCGACCAGCAGGACCCCGAGCCGCTCCCCCCAGGCCGTCAGTGGCACCCAGACCCGGCAGTGCCCGTCGTCGCGGGCGTCCAGCACCGGCTGCTGGCTGCTGAAGCAGCGCTGGGCGACGCCCTGGCAGCCCAGGAAACCCGCGTCGGGCAGCTCCGCGTCGAGGACCGGCGAGAGCCCGCTGATCCGGTAGTCGGCCAGGAAGACGTCGGTGCGCGAGGCGGCGAGGCTCGACCGGAGGACCCGGTCGGTGGCCTCCACCAGTTGGTCCGGTGGGGCCGCGCGCAGCGCACGGGACACCGCCGCGGACACGTCCGGCATGTTCGTCCTTCCGACACATTCTTGCTGTAGGGCAAGCATCATACGGAGGGCCGGCCGGGGCGGCGCAGCGGCCGGTCAGTCGGCGGGCTTGCCGGCCAGCCCGCCGTGGAACGCGTCCGGCACCGCGGCCGGCTCACCCCGCGGCCGCCACCGGGCCACCGGCACGATGCCGTCGGCGGTCGGCACCCACCGGCCGAGCAGCGGGGCGAACGACGCCGGGGCGCGCATCCGGAACTGCGGGCCCATCATGGCCAGCGCCTGCGGGTACGCGGCCAGCTCCTCGCTGTCGAAGTCGAAGGCGAGGAAGCTGCCCGGGGCCACCGCATCGTAGAGCTCGTCGAGGGTGCGGGCCAGCGTCTCGTCGTCGAGGAAGGCGGCCAGGCCGAGGAAGACCACGCCGACCGGCCTGCGCCCCCAGCCCGGCACGAAGCGGTGCAGCTGGGCCGGGTCGAGGGTGCCGAGGTCGGTGGCGTCGCCGTAGCCGTAGCCCGCGCGGTCGCTACCGGCCAGGATCCGCTGCCCGAGCCGGACGGTGACCGGGTCGACGTCGGTGTAGAGCACCGTGGCGGAGGTGGCCACCTCGTGCACGTTGCCCCGGGTGGGCAGGCCCGCCCCGAGGACGAGGAAACCGTCGACCCCGGCCTCGGCGACGGCGGCCACCGCGCGGCCGAGGAAGGCCCGCAGGTCCTGGAAGATCGCCGCGCACGGCCCGTACGCCTCCTCGAAGGCCCGGGCCGCCGCCACGTCCACCGGGAAGTGGTGCTCACCGCCCAACCAGAAGTCGATCATGCGGGCGGTGCTCGGCTGCTCCGGCTCGGCCATCGACGGCGCTCCCTTCCAGCGGGTCGGGCGACAGCGTAGCGAGGCGACCGCCGTGGCGGTATCGCCCCGGCGACAGTCCCCGGGCCGCGATACTGGGCCCGAGCGGGAGGTGCGCGGCGGTGAACTCGGCGAACGGCGCGGCGGTCGTGGTGGGCGTGGACGGCTCGGAACCGGCGCTGCGCGCCGTCCGGCTCGCGGCGGCGGAGGCGGCCCGCCGACGCCGGCCGCTGCGGGTGGTGCACGGCTTCATCTGGCCGCTGCTGCGGGTGCCGGTGGAGCCGGTCACCGACGCCCCGCCCGGCGGCGGGTTGCGCCACCAGGCGGAGGACCTGGTCGCCCGCGCGGTCGCCGAGGCGGAGGCGGCCGAACCCGGCATCCGGGTGACCGGCGAGATCATCGACGGCGAGGCGTCGGCGGTGCTGCTCGGCGAGACCCCCACCGCCGCGCTGGTCGTGCTCGGCGACCGGGGGCTGGGCGGGTTCGGCGCGCTGGTGATCGGCTCCGTGGCGGTGCAGGTCGCCACGTACGCCGACTGCCCGGTGCTGGTGGCCCGGGGCGAGGAACACGCCGACGGCCCGGTGGTGGTCGGGGTGGACGGCTCGCCGGCGTCCCGGGCGGCCGTGGAGTTCGCCGCGGAGCAGGCCGCCCTGAGGGGCGCCGCGTTGCACGCCGTGCACGCCTACCGCCACCCCCACTCGGACGGGCCCGGCGACATGCAGCCGCTGGTCTACCAGGAGTCGAAGCTGCACGACGAGGAGGACCAGGTGCTCGCCCAGTCCCTCGCCGGCATCGAGGAGCGTCACCCGGGACTGCCCGTGACCCGGGAGGTGGTGCGCGAGCGGCCGGTCGCCGCGCTCACCGCCGCGTCGCGCCGGGCGCTGCTGGTGGTCGTCGGGGGCCGGGGGCTCGGAGAGCTGGCCGGGCTGCTGCTCGGCTCGGTGAGCCACGGAGTGCTGCACCACAGCGCCTGCCCGGTGGCCGTGGTGCGTACCCCGGAGTGAGCGGTTGACCCGCCGGCAGACGGGTAGACGGCGCGGGTACGGCACGCGGTGAAGCGACCGAGGAGGCGGCGATGCCAGGACGGCCGGGAAGCAACGCGTACGACAAGGCACGGGCACGCCTGCGCGACCTGATCGAACAGTCGGGACGGGCGGCGGACCAGGAGGCCAACCAGGTCGCGAACCGGATCCTGCAGGAGGATCGCGGCCAGACGGGCGTGGTCCGCGGTGAGCGGACGTACGGCCCGAAGGGTGAGCGCGAACCCGGCGATCCGAAGTGAGGGCCTCCGGCCTGCTGGACGGTGCGATCGCCGGTGCGGTGGGCAGCGCCGCGCTGAACACGGTCGGCTACCTGGACATGGCGGTCCGGGCCCGGCCAGCCAGCAGCACTCCGGAGGAGACCATTCGGCGGCTGGCCGACCGCACGCACGTGGACCTGGGCCCCGAGGACCGGGCGGCCAACCGCCGCTCGGGCCTCGGGGCCGTCCTCGGGTACGGCCTCGGCACGGGCGCCGGTGCGGTCTTCGGCGCGCTCGCCGGCACCCGCCGGCTGCCGCTGCTGCTCGCCGGGGTGCTGCTCGGCGGCGCGGTCATGGCCACCACCGACGGTTCGCTGGTCGCGCTGCGCATCAGCGACCCCCGCACCTGGCGGCGGTCGGACTGGCTGGCGGACATCGTGCCGCACCTGGCGTACGGAATGGCGGCCGCAGCCACCTTCAACCGGCTGCGACCGCCCTCCACCCGAGGCCGTTAGCCCCGGTCGTCGCTCTCGTCCTCGGCGACCGGCTCACCGGCCGGGCCGTACGGCGACACCTGCCCCTTCGGCACCGGCCGTCCCACGTCCGCGTTGGACGTGCCCTTGTGCTGCGGATGCCCGCCCGAGTCGATGGCGGTCTTCCGGCTGTCCTGACTGGTCGCGCCCTTGGCGTTGCGGCGGAACTCCATCTGCTGCGGGTTCACCACGGGTCTCTCCTTCCGACGGGGTGCACGGCCGACGGGTCGCGCACTCCCTCGGCTTACCCATCGCCGTGGAGCACATTCGACCGGCGGCGGCCTGGCTGATCCGCCCCCGACGGGGTACTGCACGGTGATGGGGGACGACCGACGGGTGGCCCGGGCACTGCTGGAGCGACAGGGACGCACCTACGCCGAGGAGGCCGGCATCCGGCTGACCGACCGGCCGGGGCCGCTGTACCAGCTGCTGGTGCTGGCCACGTTGCTGAGCACCCGGATCCGGGCCGGGGTGGCGCTCGCCGCCGCGCGGGAACTCTTCGCCGCCGGCTGGCGCACTCCGCAGGCCATGGAGGCGGCCGGCTGGCAGGAGCGGGTCGACGCGCTGGGACGCGGGCACTACCGCCGGTACGACGAGCGGACCGCGACGATGCTCGGCACCGGCGCGCGGCTGTGCCTGGATCGATGGCACGGTGACCTGCGCCGGCTGCACCGGGAGGCGGGCGGGCAGCCGACCGCGCTGCGCCGGCTGCTCACGGAGTTCCCCGGCATCGGCCCGACCGGGGCGGACATCTTCCTGCGCGAGGCGCAGGCGGTCTGGCCGGACGTGCGCCCGTACGCCGACCGGCGGACCCTGAGCGGGGCGAAGCAGCTGGGCCTGCCGGCGAACCCGCGCGGCCTGGCCGGCCTGGTCGGCGAGGCCGACTTCGGCCGGCTCGCCTCGGCGCTGGTCCGGGTGGCCCTGGGCGAGGAGTCCGCGGGCGAGGTCAGCCGCACCGCGGCGGCACGCTGAGCGCTACTTGGCCGGCTTGTCGCCCGGCTTGGTCAGGTGCCACACCAGCAGGGCCGCCGCCAGGGCGAGCAGCACCACGCCGCCGGAGATCCCGCCCTCCCCGTCGGCACTGCTTCCGGTCGCGCCGAAGTAGACCACCGCCAGCCCGGCGAGCACCGCCAGGAACGTCCGCATCCCTCGGTCCTTCACGTCTCGCACGGTACGACCGGTTCCGGACCCCCACGGGGGTTTTCGCGGGCGTTACCCCGTCCGGGTCACTCCGTCCGGCAGCCGGCCGCCGGGCCGCGCAACCGGACCCGGCGTACCGCCCGGTGGCCCACCTCGACCACCTCGACGGTGAGCCCGGGCAGCCGTACCGTCTCCCCCGGCCCGTCGGGCAGCCGGCCCAGCCCGGCCAGCACCAGCCCCGCCACGGTGGTGTAGTCGCGCGGCAGCGGGAACATCAACCGCACCCCCACGTCGCCCAGGTCGTGCAGCGGGAAGTCGCCGGGCAGCAGCAGCGCACCGTCCGGCTCCCGGACCACCCCGGAGACGTCCCGGTCGGTCTCGTCGTACAGCTCGCCGACCACCTCCTCCAGCAGGTCCTCCATGGTGATCAGGCCGTCGATGCCGCCGTACTCGTCGACCACCAGGGCGAGCTGTTCGTGGCGCTGCCGCAGCTGGCGCATGGCGTCGGCGACCGGCAGGGTGCCGGGCAGCAGCAGCGGCGGGCGGGCCCGCCCGCCGGCGGTGTCGCCGTCGCCGTCGACCAGGTCGCGGATGTGCACCAGGCCCCGGACGTCGTCCAGCCCGCCCGGCCCGACGACCGGGGCGCGGGACCGCCCGGTGGCGGCCATCCGGCGCATCGCCTCGGCCGCCGGGAGCGCGGCGGGCAGCACGGTCACGTCCCGCCGGGGGACCAGGATCTCCCGCAGGGTACGGCCGGCGATGTCGAACGCCCCGGCGAGGATCTCCCGCTGCTGCGCCGACAGCCCCCGCTGGCTGACCAGCATCTCCCGCAGCTCCTCCTCGGTCACTTCCTGCCGCCGCGCCCGGGGGTCCCCACCGGCGAGCCGGACCAGCAGGTCGGTGGCGCGGCTGAGTAGCCAGACCGCCGGGCGGGACACCCGGGCCAGCAGGTCCAGCGGCGACGCGCTCAGCAACGCCCAGCGTTCCGCCCACTGCATCGCCAGCCGCTTCGGGGCCAGCTCCCCGACCACCAGGGTGACGAAGGTGAGCACCACGGTCACCAGCACCACGGCCACCGGCCGGGCGGCGCCGCCGAGGAACCCCAGCGGCCCGATCAACGGCTGGGCCAGCGACACGGCCGCCGCCGCCGAGGCGAGGAACCCGGCGAGGGTGATGCCGAGCTGGATGGTGGCCAGGTAGCGGTTCGGTTCCCGGGCCAGCCGGGCCAGCCGCGCCCCGGCCCGGCCGGAGCGGCCCAGCTGGCGCAGCTGCGCCTCCCGCAACGTCACCAGCGCCATCTCGCTGCCGGAGAGGGCGGCGTTGATCAGCACCAGCACGGCCACCAGCGCGAGCTGCCCGAGCATGCCACCCCCTCCCGCCACCCTGGCCCCTACTCAACCGCAGCGGCGCCGACGGGGAGGTCGGGTCAGTCGTTTTCCAGGTCGTCCAGGGAGATGGCGTGGGTCATCAGCCAGCGGGCCAGCGCGGCCATGCCGAAGAGCCACAGCGGCGCCGACTCGGTGGTGCCGTTGGTGGCGAAGATGGCGAACCGCAGGTCCGGCGCCCGGTACGCCTCGATCCGCCAGCGGTGGTTCTTGTCCCGCCAGACCGCCGATGGGTCCATGGCGTCACGGTAGGCGACCCGGTACCCGCCCCGGTGCGGCTTCGCCGACAGCCGGGCCGTCTGCGCCGGGACCGGATCGCGGTCAGGACGGCGGGCCGACCACCTCGCGGGCGTCGTCGGGCAGCCGGCGGGTGGCGCCCCGGCGATCCAGCAGTTCCAGCAGCGGCACCGCGACCCGGCGGGTGGTGTCCAGCGCCTGCCGGGCGGCGCTGAGGGTGAACGGCTGCGGCAGGCGGGCCAGCACGCGTACCGCGTCGTCGACCGCGCCGGGCAGCAGCACCACGTTCTCGGCCAGCCGCAGCAGCGCCCCGGCGCGCACCGCCGCGCCGATCTCCCGGGGGCCCAGGCCGAGGGTGGCGAGGCGGCCCGCCTCGGGAGCGCGGAACGGGTGCTCGGCGTACTCGGCGCGGACCCGCTGCACGGCCCGGGCCACCGGTGCGGGCAGCGGATCGGCCCCGGCGGCGGTGACCCGGCCGGCGCGCAGCGACAGCGGCGGGCGGACCAGGGCCTCGACCAGCGCGCGGTCGGGCAGGTCGAGGCGTCGGCGCAGCACCTCCACCGGAACGCCCGGTTCGAGGGGGTGCTCGCGCGCGTACCGGGTGGTCTCCTCGGCCAGCCGGGTGGCGAGCCCCCGCCAGTGCTCCGGGTCGGCGAGCCAGTCCCCGGCGACCGGGGCGGCGGTGACCGGCACCCCCATCCGGGTCAGCTCACCGGCGCGGACCAGTGCCCGGCGGCGCAGCTCCCCGGCGAGGTCGGGCCGTCCGTCGAGGCCGGCCAGGACGGCCGCCCGGGCCGCGGCGGCACCGCGGCGGCGCAGCAGCGGCGGGGCCACGTCCAGCACCGTCACCCCGCCGCTGACGTGGTGCCGGCCGGGGTCGCGCAGCAGCGCCCGGTCGCCGACCAGCAGCGGCAGGGGCCGGGCCAGCCGCAGCCGGACGGTGTCCGCGCCCAGCGGGCGGACCCGGGCCGGCACGGCGGCCGAGCCGACGTGCAGGGTGAGGGTGGCGGGCAGGTCGGCGGCCGGGTCGCCGGCCAGCCGCACGTCGAGCAGGTCGGTGCGGTGGAACCGGCCGGGGGTGAGCAGCGCGTCGCCGCGGGCCACCCGGTCCTTCGGCACGCCCCGCAGGTTCACCGCGACCCGGGCCACCGCGTCCACCCGCTCCCGGGCGGCGCCGAGGCAGTGCAGGCCACGGACCCGGACCGGTTCACCGGTGGCGGCCAGCTCCAACTGGTCACCGACGCGCAGCCCGCCGCCGCCGAGGGTGCCGGTCACCACGGTGCCGCTGCCCCGGACGGTGAACGACCGGTCCACCCAGAGCCGCACCGGCGCGTCCGGGGCGGGCGCCGGCAGGCGGGCGGCCAGCCGGTCCAGGGCGGCGCGCAGCTCGGGCAGCCCGGCGCCGGTGACCGCGCTGACCGGCACCGCCTCCACCGCGCCGAGGCTGGTGGCGGCGATCTCCGCCCGGGCCTGCCACAGCGCGGGCCCCGGGTCCGCCAGGTCCGCGCGGGTCACCGCCAGCAGGCCGTACGACACCCCGAGCGCGTGCAGCGCGGCCAGGTGCTCGGCGGACTGCGGCATCCACCCTTCGTCGGCGGCGACCACCACCAGCGCGGCCGGGACGGGCCCGACCCCGGCGAGCATGTTCGGTACGAAGCGCTCGTGGCCGGGCACGTCGACGAAGGCGACCGTGCCGCCGGCGGGCAGGGTGGTCCAGGCGAAGCCGAGGTCGATGGTCATCCCCCGGCGGCGCTCCTCGGCCCACCGGTCGGGTTCCATCCCGGTCAGCGCCCGCACCAGGGTCGACTTGCCGTGGTCGACGTGGCCGGCGGTGGCGACGACGTACATCTCAGCCGGCCGCCGCCACGCGCAGCACCGCGTCGCGCAGGGCGCCGTCGGCGGCGGCGGGCACGCAGCGCAGGTCCAGCAGGAGCCGACCGCGCAGCACCCGGCCGAGCACCGGCGGCGCGCCGAGGCGCAGCGGCCCGGCGTACGCCTCCGGCAGGCTCAGCGCCCACGAGTCCAGCGCGACGCCGGGCGCCCCGCCACCGCCGACCACGGCACTGCTCGGCACCACCTCGGCCTTGCAGCCCTCGGCACCGAGCGCGTCGCGCAACCGTTCGACGCGCTCGCGCAGCGCGGCGGGGTCGGCGTGCAGGGCGGCCCGGGTCGGGGTGTCCGGGCCGTGCAGGGTGGCCGCCAGGGCGGCCAGGGTCAGCTTGTCGACCCGCAACGCCCGGGCCAGCGGGTGCCGGCGCAGCCGCTCGACCAGGTCGGCGTCGCCGAGCAGCAGCCCGGCCTGCGGCCCGCCGAGGAGCTTGTCGCCGCTGGCGGTGACCAGCGCCGCTCCGGCCCGCAGCGTGGTAGCGGCGTCCGGCTCGTCGGGCAGCAGCGGGTCCGGCGTGAGCAGCCCGGAGCCGATGTCGGCCACCACCGGCACGCCGAGGGTGGCCAGCGCGCGGACCGGGACGGCGGAGGTGAAGCCGGTGACGAGGAAGTTCGACGGGTGCACCTTCAGCACGAAACCGGTGCGCGGGCCGATCGCCGCGGCGTAGTCGGCCAGGGTGGTGCGGTTGGTGGTGCCGACCTCGCGCAGCCGCGCGCCGGTGCTCTCCAGCAGGTCGGGCAGGCGGAACCCGTCGCCGATCTCCACCAGCTCGCCCCGGCTGACCACGATCTCCGCGCCGGCGGCGAGGGCGGTGGCGGCGAGCACCAACGCGGCGGCGCCGTTGTTGACCACGTGCACGGCCGCCGCGTCGGGCACCGCCGCGGCGAGCGCGTCGAGGGCGTCGCGCCCCCGCCGGGCCCGCCGGCCGGTACGCAGGTCCAGTTCCACGTCGGTGTGCCCGGCGGCGGCCACGACCGCCTCGACGGCGGCGGCCGACAGCGGTGCCCGGCCGAGGTTGGTGTGCAGCACGACGCCGGTGGCGTTGAGCACCGCGCGGGGCGTCGGCGCGGGCAGCGCGGCGAGGGCGTCGTCGCGTACCTGTTCGGGGGTGATCTCGCCGCGGCGGGCGCGCTGCTGGGCGCGGCTCACGGCGGCCTTGACCCGGTCCCGGCCGAGGGTGGCGGCGGCCGCGGCCAGGCGCGGGTCGGCGAGCAGAGCGTCGGTGCGCGGCACCCGCCGTCGTGGGTCCGCCGGCACCTGGCCCATGCGCGTCATCTCCTGGAGTTCTCTGGCGGAGACGGACGGGAATCGAACCCGCCTGGCCCGGATCCCGGACCACACCGGTGTTGAAGACCGGGAGGGGCACCAGCCTCCTGAACGCCTCCGCCCAGGAGTCAACCACAGCCCCCGGCGGGCCGCGCAGCGAGCCTCAGCCCTCGGCGGCCTCCCGCCGGCGCACCCGCTCGCGCTGCGGCACCACCGTGTACTTCGGATCGCGCGCCGAGGCGACCCCACCGTGGAAGATGCCGAACCGGGTGGCCACCGACGCGGCGAGCAACGCCGCGCCGGAGAGCGCGGAGAGCGCCCGGCTGCGCCGGCCGACCAGCGCACCGGCCACCCCGGCGACGGTCAACGCCCGCCCGGCGCGCAGCAACCGACCGGCCCGCCCCGTCCGGTACGGCTCGCTGAGCAGCCCCAACCGGGTCTCCACCGAGTGCGAGCCGGCCAGTTCCAGCGCCGCGCCGGCCACCGCCATCCGCCGCGCCGGCCCGGCCTGGGCGCACGGCGCGGCGATCAACCCCACGCCGGCGCCGCTGGCCAGCGCGCTGCCCGCGAAGATGACCGGCAGCTGCGGGTACGCCTCGTGCCAGGACGGCACCGCCGTGCCGGCCAGCAGCACCCCGGTGTACGTGGCCAGGGCCGGCGCGGTGGCGGCGGCGGTCAGCCCGGCGACCTGCCCCGCCGGGGGCAGCACCCGGCGGGCCAGCCCGAGCACTCCCCGCTCGGGCAGCCACGGTGCCGCCTCGGCCACCGCCGCGAGGCCGGCGGCCGGGCCGAAGGCGGTCAGGATCCAGGTGCCCACCGACATCGGTGAGGTCGGCTTCGCCACCCGCAGCATGTGGTGGAAGCGCGACGGCCGCCCCAGGTCGTGGATCAGGAAGTACGCGCTGGCGGTGACCGCGCCCAGTGCGGTGACCCGGCCGGCGCGGCGCAGCGCCGGGCGGCCGGTGAGCTGCCCGCCGGCGGCCAGCAGCGACGAGCCGGCGGCCAGGCCCCCGGTGAACAGGTACGCGGCGATGTCCCACCGCCACACCGGCGCCTTGAGGATCGGCCGGCCGTAGTAGGAGGTGAACTCGGCCTCCGGGACGCGCAGCTCCTCGCCGCCCCGCCCGCCCCGCCGACGGCGACCCCGGCGGTCCACCGGCACGGCGTCCCGGGGCGGGTGCGGCGCGAGGCCACCGGGCTCCGGCGTCTCCAGCCGGTCGCGGAAGCGGCGGAACAGGGCGCCGACGGGCAAGCGGTCCGGACTCACGACGAACCTCCGACGAACGCCGCGACGGCGGCCGCCGTCATCGCCAGCGCGGCCAGCCCGGCCCGCTTCCACATCTTCGGCAGGTCGCGGGTGGTGACCACCGGGTCCGGCGGCAGGCCGTACACCTCCGGCTCGTCGAGCAGCAGGAAGAACGCGCCGTCGCCGCCGACGCCGTCGGCGGGATCGTGGCCGTAGAGCCGGGCCTCCGGTACGCCCCGCTCGTGCAGCTGGGTGACCCGCCGCGCGGCCCGGTCCCGCAGCTCGTCCAGCAGGCCGAACTGGATGGACTCGGTGGGGCAGGCCTGCGCGCAGGCGGGCGTCATGCCCGCGCCGAGGCGGTCGTAGCAGAGGGTGCATTTCCACGCCCGACCGTCGCCCTTGCGCTGGTCGATCACCCCGTACGGACAGGCCGAGATGCAGTAGCCGCAGCCGTTGCAGATGTCCTCCTGCACCACCACGGTGCCGAACTCGGTGCGGAACAGCGATCCGGTCGGGCAGACGTCCAGGCAGGCGGCGTGGGTGCAGTGCTTGCAGACATCCGACATCATCAACCACCGGAAGTCGGTGCGCTCCTCGACGCCGGTCGACCGGCCGGGCGGTTGCGAGCCCGGCATGCCGAGGAACTGGCCGGTGCCGTTCGCCGGGGCGGCGTCGACCGTTCCCGCCGCCGCGGCACCCGCCGGACCGTCGGCCATCCGCGCTGCGGCGGCCGGCGAGCCCGGCGGCACGCCCGGGTCGGTGCCGGTCGGGTTGCCGATGCCGGCCGCGACGGCCGCCGAGGCGGAGCCGACCGGCCCGCCGGTGGGGGTCCCGGCGAACGGCGGGGTGCGGTGCCCGGCCGGCACGGGCTGCTCGATGAAGGCCACGTGCCGCCACGAGTTCGCGGTCAGCGCGCCGGTGTTGTCGTACGACATGCCCAGCAGGTCGAAGCCGGAGTCCGGCACCCCGTTCCACTCCTTGCAGGCCACCTCGCACGCCTTGCAGCCGATGCAGACGCTGGTGTCGGTGAAGAAGCCCATCCGGGGGCCGGCGTCGGTCCAGCCGGCGTCCGGGGCGGGGTCGAGGGGGCCGTAGAGGCTGTTGGCGTCAGGCATCGTCGCCATCCTCCCCCGCGCCGGGTGCCGGTGGGCGTACCCCCTCGGTGACCGTGGGCGTCGACCGCCCCGGAACGATCCCGGCCCGGCGCTGGTAGTCGGCAACCAGGTCCCGCAGGGCCGGCCCGGTCGGGCGCCGCCCGGGCCGCACGTCACAGGTGCCGACCTTGCTCTCCTGGATCAGCACGTTCGGGTCCAGGGTGATGCCGAACAGGTCGTTGGCCGAGTCGCCGGTCACCAGGCCCTCGAACCCGAAGTGGTACGGCAGCCAGAGCTGGTGGATCACCCGGCCGTCCACCCGCAGCGGGGTGAGCCGGTCGGTGACGAGCACCTTCGCCTCGATCACCGCCCGGCCGCTGATCAGGTGCGCCCAGCCCAGATGGGTCAGGCCGGTCTCCCCGGCCAGCTCCGGTGACACCTCCACGAACATCTCCGGCTGCAACTCGGCCAGCGGCCGCACCGTCCGGCTCATCGCACCGGCCGTGTGGTGCTCGGTCAGCCGGCTCACCGTGAACACGTACGGGAAGACCTGGCTGTGCTCCTCGGGCGGGCTCGGGTTCACCGAGTTCACCGGGTGGGCGTAGACCTTCCGGGTCGGGTTGGCCTGCTGGCCGTAGAGCGGGTTGCGCAACGGCGACTCGGCCGGCTCGAAGTGCGTCGGCAGCGGACCGTCGAGCACCCCGCTCGGCGCGTACAGCCAGCCCTTGCCGTCGGGCTGCATGACGAACGGGTCGTCGCCGGCGATCCCCTCCGGCCCGGACGCACCCGGCGGCGGCCGGTACGTCGGCGGCTTGGTCTTCTCGAAGTCCGGCACGTCGTAGCCGGTCCACTCGCCGGCCTCGGAGTCCCACCAGACGTAGCGCTTCCGCTCGCTCCAGGGGCGGCCCTGCGGGTCGGCCGAGGCGCGGTTGTAGAGGGTGCGGCGGTTCGCCGGCCAGGCCCAGCCCCACTCGGCGGCCACCCAGTCCTGCTCGTGCCGGGACCGGCGGCGGGCGGCCTGGTTGACCCCGTCGGCGTACACGCCGGTGTAGATCCAGCAGCCGATGGCGGTGGAGCCGTCGTCGCGCGCCTCGGCGAAGGCGGACAGCGGGCGGCCGGTCGCCACGTCGTACCCGTTGATCTCGCGCAGCACCGCCTCGGCGCTGGGCTCCGCGTGCGGACCGTGCGTGGGGTAGTCCCAGGCCAGGTCGAGCAGCGCGCGGTCCCGGGGCTGGTCCGAGCCGGCCAGCTTCTGCCGCAGCCGGCGACCCAGGTGGTAGAAGAACCACAGCTCGGAGCGGGCGTCGCCCGGCGGGTCGACGGCCTTCTCCCGCCACTGCAACAGCCGCTGCGTCTGGGTGAAGGTGCCCTCCTTCTCCACGTGCGAGGCGGCGGGCAGGAAGAACACCTCGGTGCGGCACTCCTCCGGCACGATCTCGCCGGTGGCCACCTCCGGGCCGTTCCGCCAGAAGGTCGCGCTCTCGATCATGAACAGGTCGCGGACCACCAGCCAGTCGAGGTTCGCCATGCCCAGGCGCTGCGCGCGCCCGTGCGCGGAGCCGACCGCCGGGTTCTGGCCGAGCAGGAAGTAGCCCTTGACCTTGCCGTCGATCATGTTCAACACCTGCTGGTAGCTGCCGTGGTCGCCGGTCATCCGGGGCAGGTAGCCGTAGCAGAAGTCGTTCTCCGGCGTCGCCGCGTCACCCCAGTACGCCTTGAGCAGGCTCGCGCCGAACGCCCGCGCGTTGCCCCAGAACCCCTTCTGCCCGGGGTGCCGGATGCTGTCCACCCACTCGTCGAAACTCGGGTGGTCGGCGTGGTGCGGCATCGGCAGGTAGCCGGGGAGCAGGTTGAACAGCGTCGGGATGTCGGTGGAGCCCTGGATGCTGGCGTGCCCGCGCAGCGCCAGGATGCCGCCACCGGGACGGCCCATGTTGCCCAGCAGCAGCTGGATGATCGCGCCGGTGCGGATGTACTGCACGCCGACGCTGTGCTGGGTCCAGCCCACGGAGTAGATCAGCACGCCGGTGCGCTCCCGGCCGGAGTTCTGCGTCCACGCGCGGGCCAGCTCCAGGAACTTCTCCTGAGGGATGCCGCAGACCCGCTCCACCATCTCCGGCGTGTAGCGGGCGAAGTGCCGCTTGAGGATCTGGTAGACGCAGCGCGGATGCTGCAACGTCTCGTCGCGCGGCACCTGACCGGCGACCTGCGCGCCGTGCGACTCGTGGCGCAGCCCGGCCGCGCTGTCCCGCTCCTTGGCGGTGTGCCCGCTGCCGGAGGAGTCCTCGTGGCCCGCGTACTGCCAGGTGTCCTGCACGTAGCTGCCGGTCTCCGGGTCGAAGCCGGAGAAGAAGCCGTCACCGTCCTCGGCGTCGACGTAGCGCTCGCTGACGATGGTGGCGGCGTTCGTGTACGCCAGCACGTACTCCCGGAAGTCGAGCTCGTTCTCCAGGATGTAGCGCACCACCCCGCCGAGCAGCGCGATGTCGGTGCCCGC
Source organism: Micromonospora sp. URMC 105 (assembly GCF_051386295.1). Classification (NCBI taxonomy): domain Bacteria; kingdom Bacillati; phylum Actinomycetota; class Actinomycetes; order Micromonosporales; family Micromonosporaceae; genus Micromonospora; species Micromonospora sp. URMC 105. The sequence goes on from NZ_JBPQTL010000009.1 coordinate 44,665, forward strand.
GCGGATCGGCAGGTACGTGTCGGCCACGGCGCTGGTCCGGGTGAACCGGGGGTCGACGTGGAACACCTTGGCGCCGCGCCGCTTGGCCTCCATCACCCACTGGAAGCCCACCGGGTGGGCCTCGGCCATGTTCGAGCCCTGGATGACGATGACGTCAGCGTTGGCGACGTCCTGCTGGAAGTCCGTCGCGCCACCGCGACCGAAGCTGGTCCCCAGACCGGGGACGGTGGCGGAGTGTCAAATCCGGGCCTGGTTCTCGATCTGGAGCGCCCCCATCGCCGTGAACAGCTTCTTGATGAGGTAGTTCTCCTCGTTGTCCAGCGTCGCCCCGCCCAGGCTGGAGATGCCCAGCGTCCGGTTGAGCGGCCGGCCCTCGCTGTCGACGTCCTCCCAGGTCTCCTCGCGCGCGGCGAGGATCCGATCGGCGATCATGTCGAGCGCGGTGTCGAGCTCCAGGTCCTCCCACTCCGTGCCGTACGGCCGGCGGTAGCGGACCGTGGTCTGCCGCAGCGGGCTGGTGACCAGGCTCTTGCTGGCCGAGCCCTTGGGGCAGAGCCGGCCGCGGGAGATCGGGCTGTCCGGGTCGCCCTCGATCTGGGTGACCCGGCCGTCGGCGACGAACACCCGCTGCCCGCAACCCACCGCGCAGTACGGGCAGACGGAGCGGGCCACCCGGTCCGCGGTCTCGGTGCGCGCGGTCAGCTCAGCCGAGCGGCCGGACTGCGCCGCGGCGCCCCGGCCCAGCGGGTCGGTGCCGGTGAGCTGCCGGTAGACCGGCCAGCCCTCGATGAAGGTACGCAGGCCCACGCTCCCCGTACCCCCTCCCGGACGCTCCTGACCCCCTGAAGATAGGGCAGCGCGGCGGCGTCCGCGAGGGGAGCGAGCGGATCTCTTTCGCCGGTGCAGACAGCGCCCCCCCCCGCCCTGGTGGGTCGGGGGCGGCGCTGGGGTGTCGGTGTGCAGGTCGCCTCTCGGCGAGTGGCACGACGCGGCTCCAGCCGAACGGTATTCCGCGAAGGCAATTTAGGTGAGGCCCGGGGACACTGGACACACCGACACCTGACTCAACAGGCTACCCCTCCCACCTGTTCCACCACCCCGTGTGACCGCCACCACCGCTGTGGCGCCGTGCTTGGGGTGGGGTTGGCACCGGTTGGCCGGTTGCGGGTGAGCCCGCTTCGCTCGCCGGGTTATCAGCGTGAGGCCGTCGGCAGCGGGCCACTGGGACGTGGACATGCCGGCTGCGGGGCCCAGGCCTTGTGGGCGCGCCGGCTGGGCTTGAGAGGGTGCGGGCGCGCCGGCTGGGCTTCGGAGGGTGCGGGCGCGCCGGCTACGGGTTCGGGCGGCGTGAGCGCGTCGGCTGTGGGCCCAGAGCGTGTGGCTCCTCGGCTGTTGGTGCCTCGGCAGCCGGACGCGGCGTCTCGTCGTCGGCGGCGAGTGGAACACCACAAACGTCTCCAGCGACCGCAGACAGCCATGGTGTTCCACTTCGCCGGTGAAGCCGTGCCCTCTGCCCCCACTTCCCGGCGGCCCGGCGCACGATCCTGGTCGGCCACGCCCGCCCGCACTTCCTGCTGGCGGTTGCGCCTCCGCTCCCCGTGCCCTCCACTTCCGCGTCACTTCCGCGCCGGCCTCACGCGCCCACCCGCCGCACTCTCGTTGATCATGGAGTTAGCGGCGATGTTGATCTCTATCCACTGCCGCCAACTTCATGATCATCGGGGTGGGCGGGGTGGTCGGCGGGAGACTTGGACAGTTGCCGTTCGGTCCGAACGGTAAGTGTCCAAGATTCGCTCCGACGAGGCTTCGTTTCAGGGCCGGCCAGCGGGTCGGTCAGGTGTGGTCAGTTGTTCCAGTGCTGGGCGACGAGGTCGGCGGCCTGCTGCTCCCACTGCGCGTAGTGGAAGGGGTAGGCCGAGACCTGCACGGTCTGGGCGGCCTCGGTCAGCGGCATGTCCTGCCACCCGTCGACCTGCTTCAGGCCCTTCAGGAACGCCTTGGTGGAGTACTCGGGGTCGGTGATCTGCTCCACCGTGCCCCAACCCGAGCTCGGGCGCTGCTGGAACAGGCCCTGCGAGTCGTGGTCGTTGCGCTCACCCAGGTGACCGAGGTTCTCCAGCTTCGACTCCTGCAGCGCGGTGGCGATCGCGACCACGGCGGCCCGCTCGTCCATGTCGGACTTCTTCGTCGCGGCGATGATCGCCTTCACATTCTTGACCTGCTCGTCGTTGAGGTCGATGCGCGACTGGTTGCCCTGCACACCGTGCGGGATCAGCTTGTTCTTGTCCACGGCCGGCTTGTCGGCCTGCACCGCGACCGCGAACGGCCGGCTGTCGACCGTCGTCTCGGTCGTCGTGCCGTGGTTGAGCGGGCCGGCGGCGAGACCACCGGCGAAGGCCAGACCAGCGATACCCAGAACGCTCTTACGCATGATCGTGTTCATCACGAAGCTCCAATGCGGGGGTCGGCACCACCGCCTCGACCGGGGGGTCGAGCGGGTGCAAGCACCACAACAAGGGCGCTCAAAAGAACAGAGGAAGTCTCAGGGGTCCGGCAGGTCATCGCGAGCCGGGGGGCTCACGGCGCCGGGGTTCAGGTGTAACGACCGGCGGCCCGTCGTCATTCCGGGGCTGCACACCCCGTCACCGAACCGGGGCGGGAGGCTGCTGCTGCGGTCGTCCAGGTGATGTAACGACCCGCTTCCCGCCCCCATTCCGGGGGGCTCGCATCCCCGTCGGCCAGGCCAGCGGGGCTCGTTTGCTGCGATCGTCCAGGTGATGTAACGACCCCGGCCCCGTCGCCATTCCGGCGCGGGGTGCGCCGGTCACCGGACAGCGCACCCAGCCCGGACATCGGACACGATCCGGACGGATCGCACGTGACCGGACATCCGCGCCGAGGCTGACGAGGCCGCTAGGGGGCGCCCCCACACGGGACAGGTCCGGGGGCCGGACGGCCGCGCGCCCCTGCCGCCCCCGTTTGCGGCGTGTCGGGGCGTCCCGGCCGCCGGACACCCCGACACGCCGCAAACGGGGCGATCACCCCCTGGGCCGGTCGAGCCGCGCGCTCCGGCTCACCGGTCGTGTTGGGGGACGGCCGTCGCCGGGGACACCGGGGCACACTCGCCCACGCCGACGTCCATCGTCGCGGTCGGCGATCGGTCGTCGGGCGGCTGCGGCGGCGAGATCCAGGTGACCAGCACCACCGAGATGATCATGAGAAGGAACCACGACGCGAGCTTTGTCGCCGAGACCGGCTGCCAGCCGCCCAGCTGGCTGGGGTACAGCCAGGCATGCGACCAGGTGGCGATGTTCTCTGCGAGCCAGATGAAGACGGCGACGAGGAAGAAGGCCAGCAGGAGCGGCATGCGCCACCGGAACCGGAAGATGCGGAACTGCATGACACAGCGCCCGAACACCAGGGCGACCACGGCCATGAGCAGCCACCGGACGTCCCGGACGTAGTGGTTGGTGAAGAAGTTGGCATAGATCGCGGCGGCCACGACAGCCGTCACCCAGCGCCTCGGGTAGCGCACGAATCGCAAGTCGAACAGCCGGTTGACCCGGACCATGTAGGAGCCGACCGCGGCATACATGAAGCCGCTGAACAGCGGCACCGCCCCGAGCCGCAGGACGCCGTCGGACGCGTAGGACCACGAGCCGACGTGCGTCTTGAACAGCTCCAGCGCCGTGCCGACGAGGTGGAACAGCACCACCACCCGCAGTTCACGCAGGGTTTCCAGGCGTCCGGCCACCATCGCGATCTGGATGACGACCGCGGCGAGGGTCAGGAAGTCGTTGCGGGCGAGCGGCGCGTCCTGCGGGTACCACAGGTGCGCCGCGAAGATGACCGCCAGCATCGCCCCGCCGAACACGCACGCCCAGGCCTGCTTGAGCCCGAAGACCGCGAACTCGGTCAGCCAGCCGGCCGGTCCGCGCCGCGGCAGCCGGGCCAGCATCGCGCGGAAGCGGGCATCGATCGCGCGCTCGGCGGTGGTCAGAGTGCCTGGTCCGGAAGGGGTACGCATCGCCGCGACGCTATCGTGCCGGCGCGGCTCAGCCGGCACTGCCGAGGTGACGGGATCCCGCCGGGCACGGTCGGCCAGGGCCACGGCGAATCCGGTGGAGAAGGCGCCCGGTCCGCCACTACGGTGCGGGGATGCCGCTGCACCCCGCCCCCGAAGCATCCACCGGACATCTGCTGAGCACCGACGACGGCACCCCGCTGGCCCGGTTGCGGCTGCGCGACGACGACGGTGAACGGGTGGCCGAGGAGGTGACGCCCCTGCCGGGGGCGGACGTGCGGCTGCTCGCCGCGCAGGCTCGGCGGGACCTCGCCGGCGCGCGGCTGGAGACGCCGGACGAGGCGCTGGCGGGTGCGCTGGTGGCCGATGGTCTGCGGCTGCGCAGGGCGGCCACGGAGATGCGGCACGACCTGCTCGACGTACCGGAGGCGGTGGCGCTGCCCGCCGGTTGGTCGTGGGCGCCCGCCGGGTGGGACGACGACCTGGCCGAGGGGCTGGCGGCGGCGTACGGGCCGGACCACCCGGACGGGCGGTGGGAGCCGAGCGACACCGCCGAGGTGCGGGGGATGTTCGAGCGGGCCGAGCCGGTGCCGCCGCTGCTGGCGGCCTCGGCGCGGGTGGTCGGACCGGACGGGCGCAGCGCCGGCCACGTCCTCACCGCCGGGCCGGTGCCGTGGACCGCCGACGTCTGCGCCTGGATCCTCAACCTGGGGGTGGCGCCGGCGGCGCAGCGGCGAGGGCTGGGGCGGGCGCTGCTGGGCCACACCCTGCGCGGGGCGCGCGCGGCCGGGCTGCCCCGGGTGGGGCTGTCCGTGGTCGACGGCAATCCGGCCCGCCGGATGTACGACGAGGCCGGCTTCCGCCCGGTGGCCCGGGTGCTGACGGTGCCGCTGCCGGCCGTCGGATCGCCGGGGACGCCCTGATCCGACGCCGCACGGCACGACGTGCGGGCGCCCGCCGGAGGGTTCCGGCGGGCGCCCTTGCTCACTGTGCCGGGGCCCTGCCCGGCTCTTGTCGTCAGCGCGTCGACCCCATGCCGAAGCGGTTGCGCCGACGCCAGACGAGGCTGCCGAGCATCAGGATCGCACCCGCGCCGACGAGACCGCCGCCGACCTTGAGCGGCGTGCCCATGCTGTCGCCGGTGACCGGCAGCTGCTTCCCACCGTCCCGCTTCTTCGCCAGGACCGTGACGGTGGCGCTGGCCGTGCGGCCGGACTCGCGGCCGGTCGCGGTGAAGACGTACCGACCGGGCTCGGTCGGCCGGTACGTCACGACGAACCGGCCCGCCGCGTTGGTCACCGCGGTGAGGTGCCGCGGGGCCGGCTGCGGGTAGGCCACCGCCGCCATCGCGACCGTGCTGCCGTCGCTACGGCGGGCCGGCGCCTGGCCCGGGACGGAGGCGGCGAAGGGCGTCACGCTCACGTCGATGTCGACGATCTCGTTGGGACCGAAGCCGGTGCCTACGAGGGTGATGGTCTGGCCGACGAACACCGTGGTCGGGTTCGCCGTCAAGGTTGCCACTCCCCCAGGCGGGTAGTCCGGCGGCGGCTGTGGGGTGCTGTCGGGGGCCGGCTGCGGTTGCGCCGCCCCCGCCGCCGTCGGCGCCAGCACGACGGCCAGGCCGGCCGTGAGCGCCATGATGATGCGGGATAGCCGCATGGTGGTCTCCTCCTACTGGTTGCAGCTTGGTGCGGGAACAACTTGGGTGGTCCATGGGGTGGCTGTGGGAGTGAGCCAGAGCTCGGGCGTGCCGGCGGTGTTCCGCCCGGTCAGCAGGTCGACGTCGAGCGTCCGGGTGCCCCCGGGCGGAACCTCGACGGTCGCCACGCCCACCTGCCGGCGCCGCTCGGTCCCGCCGCCCAGGCCGACGTCCGCCCCGTCGATCCGGGCACCCATCACGGCGCCGCCCGCGGGGCTGAAGACGTAGACCAGGGTGCGGACGGTGTACGGGTCACCCGCCTTTCCCAGGCCGAGCACCGACTTGCTGAGGCCGGACTTCGGCGCCGAGGAGTGCAGGGTGAACCGGAGGCGCAGCTGACGGCGTCCCTCTTCGTGGCACTCACCGACGGTGAGGTGCGCCGTCGGCTTCAGGTAGTAGCCGAGCTTCGCGCCGCTGCCGTCGTTGAGGAACACCCCCACGCTGGGCACCGTCTCGTGCTCCGGCAGAATCCCGCCCATCCGGCTGTCGCCGATGATGCGCTGTTCTTCCGACCGGGCACTCCAGAACAATATCCTTCTTTCCGCTATAGAGCGGTCGAAAGCGGACAAAACAGCCTTTGGATTGACTTTCGCGGCGAGAACCGCGTCGAAGACGGCGGCAGCCGCCGCCGTGTAGTAGGCGTCCTGCTCCTTGAGGCCCATCGTCTGGTAGGTGTCGGAGAGCAGCGTCCGCACGGCCGTGCCGGCGGCGAGCTTGGGGCCGCCCGGCACGGAGACCGGGCCGGTCGCCGCGAGCAGGTACGACAGGGCCACCGGGTCGACCGCCAGCACGCCGTCCACGGTGGTGCCCGTGCGGCGCCGGACCATCTCGCGGTAGAGCTTCGCCGCGGTCGGGAAGTGCGGGGTCAGATTGACGTCCGCCGGGTAGATCGCGGGCAGGTCGGTGTAGAGCCGGCGGAACTCGGCCGGCATCGTGGCCACGGGCGGATAGAAACGCTGCAGGTCCGCCGCGGTGCCCTGGGTGACGATCTCCACCCGGCCACCGTCGGCGCGGATCAACGCGTACGCCCCCAGCATCCCCCCGGTGGCGCGCAGCTCGGCCGGGTTCTGGGAGACGAGCAGGTAGGTGCGACGGCCGTCGGCGCCGAGCAGCGACGGCAGCACCTTCGCCCCCTGGTCGGCCGCCCCGGTCAGCCCGGCCAGTCTGGCGATCTCCGCCCGCAGGTCGACCAGGGCCTTACCGACCTGTCCGACCAGGTTGTCGGTCCGCACCGCCTCCAGGCGGTCCCGGGTCTGGCGCACCGTGACGTTGACGTCGGCCAACTCGGTGGAGGCGGTCCGCAGCCGCGCCACGTCCAGACGCCCCTGGCTGGGGACCAGGGTGGCGAGGTCGGTGCGCAGCAGCGTGGGAAAGGCCCGCCGGGCGAGGTCGTCGATGGCCACCGCGATCTGACGTACCGCCGAAAGGTCGTCACCGGCGTACGGCGAGTGCTGCCCCAGCCACCAGCCCGGGTCGCCGGTGGCGTCGCGGGCCGCCCCCGCCTGCTCCTGAAGTGCGGCGAGCGTGCGCTGGGCCCGTGCCGTGTCCCCGCCGACGATCTGCGCGCTGAGTTCGCGGGCCAGGCCGGCGGCGTTCAGCAGGTGTGAGCGCGCCTGCCAGCCCCGGAAACCGAGCCATCCGGCGCCGGCCAGAAGCAGGGACCCGGCCACGAGTGCGGCGAGCAACGCGCGCCGGATGCGTACCCTGGTCCGCCGCCGCAGGCGCCGTCGACCGCGACGCGACACACCGCTCTCGGTCACACCACTCTCCACTCAAAAAACGGACACTAATGACGATTCATCGTTTTCTAGCACGATTAACGAGGCTGACCTGCGCTTTTCGTCGCTTTGCCGCCCTGAAAGGCGTTCTGCGAGGATCGTTCGGGTGATCACCCTCGATGGCGCGCGACGGCCACCTGGTTGAGCAGGTCCTCCACCCGGTCGACGCCCGCCCGCAACGACATCTCCCGCAGGTACGCCTCGCGTCCCCGCCGCCCCATCTCCGACCGCGCGGCGGCCGGAATCGTCGAGGCGAGCCAGAACCGGTCGGCCAGCGTGGCCCAGTCCTCGGGCGGGCAGGACAGCCCGGCCCGCGCGCGCTCCACCAGTTCCACGGTGTCCCCGCCGGCCGAGGCGATCACCGGCGCGGCGCAGGCCAGCGCGGCCTGCAGCTTCCCGGGTACCGTGCCCCGCAGTTCGGGCAGGTCGCGGAGCATGATCAGCTGATAGTCGGCGGCCGCGTACAGCTCCGGCATGTCCAACGGTGACCGGCGCTCCACGAAGCGCACGTTGTCCGCCCGCAGTTCGGCGGCGAGCCCCCGCACCCGCCGCTCCTCCGCGCCCGAACCCACCAGCACCAGGTCCGTCCGGCCGTTCAGTGCCGCCGCCGCGCGGACCGCCGTCTCGAGCCCCTGCCGCACACCGATCGTGCCGGCGTGCATGACCACGCACCGGCCGTCGCGCCGGACGAAGCCCTGCGCGGCGCGGCTGGGCCGGACCGGCTGGAAGATCCGCTCGTCGGTCCAGTTGAGCACCACCTGCACCCGCTCCGGGTCGACGCCGTCGGCGAGCACCAGGTCCCGCATGGACGGCGCCGTGACCGCGAGGGCGTCCGCCTCGCGCAGCACGCGGCGCATGGTGGTGGCGAGGCGTCCGGGCCGGCGCTGCCGCTGCGCGCCGTCCCCGGCGACGTCCTCCTCCGGCCAGAGGTCCTGCACGTGCAGGACGGCGGGCACCCGGCCGAGCAACCGCAGCAGCGCGGCGGTCGCGAAGGTCGTCGCCGGGAGCTGGAAGACGTAGAGCACGTCCACGTCGGCCAGGTAGCGGCGCCCGACCATCGCCACGCTGCCCGCGAACGAGAGGTGACTGGCCATCCGGGCGCCCGGGGAGCCGTCGCCCGCGGCGTAGCGGGGTACCCGCCGCACGGTCAGCCGATCGCTGCGCGTCAGGTGACGCCAGCGCTGCCGCCAGCCCGGGTAGACGTGCCCGCCCGGATAGTCGGGAAAGCCGGTCAGCACCCGGACCTCGTGCCCCCGGGCGGCCAGTTCCTCGGCGAGGCTGCCCGGGATGAAGGCCGGTTCGGGCGGGAAGTGGTACGACAGGATGCCGATCCTCATCAGCGGGTCCCCCTCGGCGCGGCCATGGGCGACCGCGCCGCCGGCCCGCCGTGCCCGGCCGTGACGCCGCGCCGGTCCGGGCGGCCCGCGACGGCGGCCGACCGGCTGCCGGAGCAGGTCGATCCGCCGCCGTCACGCGCCACGACGCGGACCGGGCCCCGCGTCCGGGGACGGCTGTGACCAGCCGCCCCGGACGCGGGTGGTGCCGGAGGTCCCGCCGACGGCCGGCCGGTCGACCCCCCGGACGACGCCGAGACGGTGGCGGCACTCATCGGCGCAGCCGGGTGAGTTCCTGCGTGCGGTCCGTGACGCCGTCGGCCTCGTCCGACCCGGTACGGCGCGCCGCGGCGGCCCGGTCGGCAGGCACCGAGGACTTGCCGGTGGTGGCGATCCGGTAGGCCTCGTACTGGTAGGCGTCGGCCTTGGCCACCTTGGTCATGTTCAGCACGCAGCCGAGCAGGCGGACCGAGACCGAGTGCAGCGCCCGGGCCGCCGCGGCGACCTGGGTCCGCGAGGTGCGGCCCTGCTGGGTGACGAGCAGCGCGCCGTCGGCCTGCACCGCCACCACCACGCCGTCGGTGACGGCCAGCAGCGGTGCGGTGTCGATGACCACGATGTCCGCGGACTCGCGCAGCGCCAGCAGCAGGTCCGCCATCGCCTTGGAACCGAGCAGCTCGCTCGGGTTCGGCGGGGCCGACCCGCTGGGGAGCACCAGCAGCGACTTGTCGCCCCAGCGCTGCACCACGTCACCGACCTGCACGTCGCCGACCAGCACGTCGGTCAGGCCGATGCCGCCGTCGAGCTCCAGGTAGTCGGCGACCTTCGGCCGACGCAGGTCGGCGTCGACCAGCAGCACCCGCCAGCCCGCCTCGGCCAGTGCGATCGCCAGGTTGCAGGAGAGGGTCGTCTTGCCCTCGCCCTGCAGCGCGCTGGTGACCGCGATGACCCGGGCGGGCTCGTGCACGTCCACGAACCGCAGGTTGGTGCGCAGCTTGCGGACCGCCTCGGCGCGCGCCGAGGTCGCCGCGTCGCCCACGATCAGCGGCGCCGACTTCGCTCCGGCCTCGAACGGGATCTCACCCAGCAGCGGGCTGCCGGTGACCCGTTGCAGCCCGGCGGCGTCGCGCATCCGGACGTCGGCCAGCCCGCGCAGCACCGCCAGTGCGGCGCCGAGCAGCAGCCCGACCAGAGCGCCGACGACGAGGTTGCGGGTGGGCTGCGGGGAGACCGGGCTGGAACTCACCCGGGGACCGCTGACCAGCTCGATCTTGATGGGGGCCGGGCGACCCTCGGCCGGCGTCTCGACCTTCTGCACCAGCTCGACGAACTTCGCCGCGAGCGTCTCGGTCACCTTCATCGCCCGGGTCTGGTCGGTGTCGGTGATCGTGGCGCGCAGCAGGACGGTGCCGGTCTCGGTGGAGGTGCTGAGCCGGCGCTGCACGTCGTCCGCGGTGAGGCCGACCTGCGTCTCGGCCACCACGCTCTGCGCCAGCCGGTCGCTGCGCAGCAGGTCCGCGTAGGACTTCACGCGTTGCTGCAGGAAGAGCCCGCCCTGGTAGGCGTCGGTGACGCCCTGGCTCGGCGTGGTGACGAAGAAGGTCACGGAGGCCACGTACCGGGGTGGCGTGCGAACGGTGATGAGCGCGGCCGAACCGACCGCCACCATCAGCGTGACCAGGACGATCCACCAGTGTCGGCGGATCAGGCGCAGGCAGGTGCGTATGTCCATCACGCTCTCCGTTCCGCCGGGACAACTAGCCGGTGAAACTGCACGAAATCCCCCAATACTTCCCAAACGGCATGACAGGATCTAATCGCCGCAAGCTTGCCGTGAAGTGACCAAACGAATGTAAGCGATCGAACATCCCCGGAGACCTGAATCCTCGCAATCAGGTAACAAAGGCAGAGGACACCAATGGACGATGCAGCCCTCCCGGCCGACACGAACATCCCGCGACGCGACTGGGTCACCCGACGTGCGAAGACCCTGTCTCTGCTAACGCTCGACACCGGCGCATGGTGCGCTGGATTCCTGGTCGCCGCCTGGGCCAGGTACGAATTCGGCCTCACGCCCCGGCAGTGCGCCCTCGCGCTGGGCACCGCCGTCGTCTGCGCGGTCGTCCACGCCGCCATCGAGCAGGTGCGCTCGACGGCCCGCGGCCGGCACCCGATCGGCAGCATCGGCGAGGCCCGCGACCTGGCCTGCACCACCCTCCTCGCGGCGGTCGTGGTGCTGGCCGCCCTGGCCACGCTCACCGAACGGCCCGTGCCGGCCAGCGTCCCGGTGACCGGCGGGGCGGTGGCCCTGCTGGTGATGGCCGGCGGGCGAGCCGGCTACCGGTGGCGGCGCGACCGCGACGACCGCCCGGTCGGCGGCGCGGAGCGGGCCCTGGTCTACGGCGTCGACGCCGCCAGCGAACGACTCGTACGGGTGCTGCTCGGCGACCCGGGCGGCAGCTACCTGCCGGTCGGGCTGCTCGACGACGACCGCGAACGGCAGGGGCTGCGCCTGGAGGGACTCCGGGTGCTGGGCGGGCGCGAGCAGATCGAGCAGGCGGTCCGCCGCACCGGCGCCAGCACGGTCATCTTCTCCATCGACGGCGCGGACGCCGAACTGATGCGCGACGTGCGCCGCCGCACGTTGCAGGCCGGCGCCGCCTTCAAGGTCCTGCCCCCGGTCCGGGAACTGCTGGACCGGCCGGTACGAGCCACCGACGTACGCGACCTGCAGCTCACCGACCTGCTCGGGCGGGCCCAGCGGGTGGCCGAGCTGATGATCGAGCGCAACGGCCTGGCGGGCCGACGGGTGCTGGTCACCGGCGCGGGCGGCTCCATCGGCTCGGAGCTGTGCCGGCAGATCGCCCGCTGCGAGCCGGGCGAGCTGATGATGCTGGACCGCGACGAGTCGGCGTTGCACGCCCTGCAGATGTCCCTGCACGGCCGGGCGCTGCTGGACGGGCCGGAGCTGATCCTCGCCGACATCCGCGACGCCGACGGCATCGCCCGGATCGTGGCCGACCGGCAGCCGGACATCGTCTTCCACGCCGCCGCCCTCAAGCACCTGACGCTGCTGCAGCGGCACCCCGGCGAGGCGGTCAAGACCAACATCCGCGGCACCCTGAACGTGCTCGAGGCGTGCCGCGACGTGAGCGAGTTCGTCAACATCTCCACCGACAAGGCGGCCAACCCGGTCAGCGTGCTCGGGTACTCGAAGCGGATCACCGAGCGGCTGACCGCCCACTACGCCCAGCAGGTCGGCGGCACCTTCCTGAGCGTGCGCTTCGGCAACGTGCTCAGCAGCCGGGGATCGGTGCTCACCGCGTTCCAGGCACAGGTCGAGGCGGGGCTGCCGATCACGGTGACCCATCCGGACGTGACCCGCTACTTCATGACCGTGCAGGAGGCGGTGCACCTGGTGCTCCAGGCGGCGACCATCGGGCGCGGCGGGGAGGCGCTGGTGCTCGACATGGGCGAGCCCGTACGCATCGCCGACGTGGCGCGCCGGCTGGCCGCCGAGGCGGACCGGCCGACGGAGATCGTCTTCACCGGGCTGCGGCCGGGCGAGAAGCTGCACGAGGACCTGTTCGGCGTCGACGAGGTCGACACCCGTCCGCTGCACCCGCTCATCTCGCACGTCCGGGTGCCGTCGCTCAGCCCGGAGCTGGCACGCGGGCTCGACCCGTACGCCGACGCCGACGAGTTGATCAAGTGGATGGCGGCGTACTGCGAGGAAGCCCCGGCGCGGGCCTCGATCCTGCCCTCACCCCGCTGACGGCGGCGTCGCGGCGGCGGCTCGGGAGCGGTGGCGCCACCGGCGAAGCCGTACTCGTTGGGCTCGTCATGCCTGCTCATGGGGTTATCCTCCCGCTATGTTCGCTTTGCGTCCTGCCGCTCACGGTAGGCCGTGATCGCTCTACCCGCAGCACGGCGGTGATAGTCGGCGCCCGGGTGGGCGGGCCGGCGGCGAGACCGGCCCAGAGCAGCTGGCGCAGCAGGATGATCGCCGCCGCCATCGTCAGCGCGCCCCAGCCGCTGCCCGCGATGAGCCGGAGCAGACCGGCGGGCAGGAGCAGATCCAGCAGCACCCGCATCGAGGTACGCCAGGAACGGGCGGCAAGCAGGACGACCGCGGCGCAGCACAGCGCGAGGAGGGCCACCACGTCGGCGAGGGGCGCGCTCACCGTTCCGTCCCCGCATCGGCCCCGGCCTCGCCGACCTGCCGCTGCTCGTGCTCGATCTCGCGGCGCAGGAAGTAGTTCAGCGCCGTCCGGATGGCGGCGATGGCCGCGAGCTGCCCGATCTGGTCGAAGGTCGGGGACACGGCGGTGCGCAGGATGTCCGCGGCGAGCTGGAATTCCAGTCCCAGGGCCAGGAACCGGCCGAGGGAGAGCCGGACCGGGGTGAAGACCGCGGCGCTGCGGTGGCGCAGTCCCTCGACCACGAACCGCAGCGCCGCCCAGAGCGCACCGACGAAGATCACCACCGCTCCGGCGATCTCCACCAGGACGACCGCTATCCGGTCGCCCTGGCGCAGGATCTCGTCGAGGTCCACCCCGGGGGTTACCCGCCCCCGCCGCCGCTAGTCGGCGCCGGCTCAGAGCTGGTCGACCGCCTCCAGGATCAGCCAGAGACCGCAGATGGCGAAGAGCACCGCGGCGCCGTACCGGATGGTCTTCTCCGGCAGGTGCCGGCCGAGCAGCCGGCCGACCAGGATGGCCAGCGCGTCGGCGGCCACCATGCCCAGCGTCGAGCCGAGCCAGGTGCCGAACCAGCCGTACTTGGTGGCCAGGGTGATGGTGGCGAGCATCGTCTTGTCGCCCAGCTCGGCCAGGAAGAATGCGACACCCACCGCGATGACGGCCGACTTGCCGGTCTTCTCGGCCTTGCGCTTCTCCTCCTCGGTCAGCTTGTCCCCGCGCAGCGTCCACACGCCGAAACCGAGGAACGCCAGGCCGGCGATGAGCGAGATCCAGCCGGTCGGCAGGGCCGCGTTGAGCCCGTAGCCGATGGCCACCGAGGCCAGGTGGACGATCGCGGTGGCGATGGTGATCCCGATCAGCACCGGGACCGGCTTGAAGCGGGTGGCGAACGTCAACGCCATCAGCTGGGACTTGTCCCCCAGCTCGGCGACGAAGATGACGCCGAAGCTGATCACCAGCGCGGCAAGAAAACCGTCCATGAGAACCTTTCCCGATCAAGCCGGGAGGAGGTACAGGGGCGCCCTCGACCCGGCTGCGACAGCCTGAGTCGAAGGTCTCGCCCGCCCCACCTGGGTGGGGCCGCGTGGCCGGGTGCGGAACGCACCAGTGTGTCGACCACGACATTGGGGGCTACTCCCCTTCGCGCCCCCACCGTAGCCGACCCCGCCGCCGTCGGCCCCGACGGGTGCCCCAGCTCACCCCGCGATCAGTCGGCCCGGGCGAGGTTCACCCCGAACAGGCCGTCGGGGTCGGTCCAGAACTCGCGTACGGTGAACCCGGCCGCCGCCAGCTCCCGGGCGATCCCCTCCGGGCGGAACTTCGCCGACACCTCCGTGCGCAGCTCCTCGCCCGCGGCGAAGTCGACCGTCAGGTCCAGCACCCGGACCCGCATCGCCCGGTCCGCCCGCAGGCGCATCTCGATCCACTCCCGGTCCGGGTCCCAGCGCGCCACGTGGGTGAAGGCCTCCGGGTCGAAGTCGGCCCCCAGCTCCCGGTTGACCACCTGCAGCACGTTGCGGTTGAACTCGGCGGTGACCCCGGCGGCGTCGTCGTACGCCGGCACCACCACCGCCGGGTCCTTGACCAGGTCGGTGCCGATGAGCAGCCAGTCGCCCGCCTCCAGCGCCGCACGCATCGCGGCCAGGAACTCGGCCCGCTCGGCCGGCAGCAGGTTGCCGATGGTGCCGCCGAGGAAGACCACCAGCCGCCGTCCTCCGGTGGGCAGCCGGTCGAGCTGGCGGGTGAAGTCGCCGACGATGCCGCGTACCCGCAGCCCCGGGTAGTCGGTGGCGATCTGCTCGGTGGACTGGCGCAGCGCGCTGACCGACACGTCCAGCGGCACGAAGGTGCCGAGCCCGCTCCGGCGGGTGAAGGCGTCCAGCAGCAGCCGGGTCTTCTCCGAGGAGCCCGAACCCAGTTCGATCAGCGTCTTCGCGCCGGTCAGCTCGGCGATGTCGGCCGCCCGCTCGGCCAGCACGGCCCGCTCCGCCCGGGTCGGGTAGTACTCGGGCAGGCGGGTGATCTCCTCGAACAGCTCGCTGCCCCGGGCGTCGTAGAACCACTTCGGTGGCAGCCACTTCTCCTCGGCGGTCAGCCCGATCCGGACGTCCTCCCGCAGGCTGCGCCCCAGGTCCTGTTCCTCGAGGTAGATCTCCAACGGCTCCGCGCTCATGAGGTGTCCCTTCTCCTTCGGCGAACGTCCCTGTCTCCACCTGCGGCACTGTTGCGGCGTCACGCTCCCGGCAGGGCGCGCACGCGCACCGCGGTCGAGGTCGCCACCACCAGGTGCCGGTCCGGCAACGATCGCCAGCCCGGGTCGTCGTCGTGCGGTTCGGAGGCCAGCAGCACCGAGTCCGGCGTGGAGAGGACGGACATCGCGTGCCCCGCCACGGTGGCCACCATCGTCCGGCCGTCGGTGAGCAGCAGGTTCAGCCGCGAGCCGGGCGCCGCCTCCGCGACCCCCGCGACCGTCTCCGCGACCGCCTCGGCCGGGTCGGCGCCGGCCCGCAACCGGTGCCGGACCAGCGCCCAGAGCAGGGCGGAGTCGGTCGGGGCGTCGAGGGTGAGCAGGTCACGGACGGGAAGGGTGCCGGCGAGCGGCACCAGCGCGTCGGGCCAGCCACGCACCACACCGTTGTGGCTGAACAGCCACCGGCCCTCGGTGAACGGCGCGGCGGCGGTCTCCTGCACCGGCATGCCGACGGTGCCGGAGCGGACGGCGGCCAGCACCGCCCCGGCGAGGGTCACCCCGGCCAGCGCCGGCAGCGTCACGTCGCTCCAGATGGGCTGGGCCCGCCGGTACCGCACCGGATCGCCGTCGTCGGGATACCACCCGACGCCGAAGCCGTCGGCGTTGACGGTCCCGCCGCCGCGCATGTCCCGGGGTGCCCAGGACTGCCGGACCAGCGAGTCCGGCGGGTCGTACAGCAGGGCGCGCAGGCTCAGGGGCGGGCCGAGGTAGGCCAGGTGCCGGCACATCAGGCGATGCCGCCGATCACCCGTGCGCCTCCTCGGGCCGGGCGTCCCGGGCGCAGCGGAAGCCGCTGAAGATCTGCCGCCGGATCGGGTAGTCCCAGTTGCGGAACGTACCCCGGCAGGCCGACCGGTCGGTGCCGAACGAGCCGCCGCGCAGCACCCGGTAGTCGTCGCCGAAGAAGACCTCGGAGTACTCCGGATAGGGGAAGGCCGCGAACCCGGGGTGGCCCCGGAAGCTGCTCGACGTCCACTCCCAGACGTCACCGATGAGCTGGTGCACGCCCAGCGGCGAGGCGCCGGCCGGGTACGCGCCCACCGGCGCCGGCCACAGGTGCCGCTGGCCCAGGTTGGCATGCTCGTCGGTGGGATCCTCGTCGCCCCACGGGTAGCGGCGGGAGCGGCCGGTGGCCGGGTCCCAGCGGGCGGCCTTCTCCCACTCCGCCTCGGTGGGCAGCCGCCGTCCCGCCCAGCTCGCGAAGGCCTCCGCCTCGTACCAGCAGACGTGCACCACCGGCTCGTCGTCGCGGACCGGCGACCACTGCCCGAACCGCCGGTACGCCCACCCGTCGCCGTCGCGGCGCCAGTGCATCGGCGCGCTGAGCCCCGCCTCGGTACGGTGCCGCCAGCCGGGGGCGCTCCACCAGCGCGGATCGTCGTACCCGCCCTCGGCGACGAACTCGCGGTACCGGCCGTTGGTGACCGGCGCCGCGTCGATCACGTAGGCGGGCAGCTCCACGGTGTGCGCGGGGCGCTCGTTGTCCAGCGCCCACGGGTCGGTGGAGGTGCCCATGGTGAACGGCCCCGCCGGCACCAGCACCTCGTCGGCGACCCGGGCCCGGGCCGCCGGCGGCGGGGGCGCGTGCAGCGCCGCGGGGCCGGCGCGCAGCTGGTGGGTGGCGAGCATCGTCTCGTCGTGCTGCTGCTCGTGCTGCACGATCATCCCGAAGGCGAAGCCCTCCTCGACCAGCCGACCATCGGTGAACCGGATGCCGTCCAGCAGGTCGAACACCTTGTCGCGGACCGTCGAGACGTAGGCGCGTGCCTCGGCGGGCGGCAGCAGCGGCAGCGTGGGGCGGTCCTTGCGGGGCTGCTTGAACGCGTCGTACAGGTCGTCGATGTCGTGGCGGACCGGCGCGCGGCCGCCGACGTCGCGCACCAGCCAGAGCTCCTCCTGGTTGCCCACGTGGGCGAGGTCCCAGACCAGCGGGGACATCAGCGGGGAGTGCTGACGGATCAGGTCGTCGTCGTCCACCGCCTCGGTGAGCAGGGCCGTGCGGGCCCGGGTGCGCGTCAGCTCCGCGGCGATCCGGCTGCGCAACTGCTCCGCCGGCGTGCCCGGCCGTTCGGTGGTGGTCACCGGTGCCCCCTCTCCGCGGCGGCCCGCCGCCGCCGGATTCCTCGGCTCGTCTCGTCGTGGATCTCCGGTGGCAGCTCCAGCCGGGGAAGCGCCTCCAGCGCCAGGTCGAGCAGGGCCGCGGCCGCCGTGGCCAGCGGCGGGTCGGCCAGGCCGTACCGGGCGGCGGCGTGCCAGCGGTCGGCCACCGGCGCGGTGACGGTGCGGGCCGACCGGGCGGTGTCGGCGTGCCCGAGCAGCGCGCTCAGGACGGCCAGCGGCACCGTCCAGTCCGGACCGGGCTGGGCGTCCAGGTACCGCACCTCCAGGTAGCCCCGGGGCCGCACCGGCGGGAAGAGGGTGCTGAGGTGGTACTCCAGGTCGTCCGTGGTCGGGGGCCGGGGCAGCGCGCCGTCGATCCAGTCGGCGAAGGTCACCCCGGGCGGCGGGGTCCAGTCCGGACCGTCGTGGCGCACACAGAGCAGCGGCGCGTCCAGCGCGTACCGGGTCCAGGCGGCCACCGGGTCCGTGTCGGGACGCCGGGGCGACCAGACCGGCCGGGTGCGGGCCGGGTCGATGCCCAGCCAGGCGGCCACCCGCGCGGAAGCCCAGCCGGTCCGCCGGCCGGCGTGCCGGTCGGCGGTGGCGAAGGCGGCGACCAGCGGCGGCCCGATCATGTGCACGGTGGCCCAGCGGGCGGCCAGCTCGGCCGGTTCGCCCGCGTCCAGGCACACCTGCAACCCGGCGGTGCTGTACATCATGGTGCGCCCGGCGGGGCCGCGGCGGTCGAAGACGCAGCGCATGGCGCGGTAGCGGGAGGTCTCGACCACCGGCTGCGGGGCCCGCCACGGGTCGATGCCGGTGCGGCCGAGCACCAGTCCGGCGCGTTGCAGCAGCACGGTCAGCTCGCCGATGTCGGCCTCGGTGGCCAGGATCAGCGCGGTGACCGACGGTCGCGGCGCGGTGGACAGCTCCACCTGCCCGCCGGGCTCCACGGTCACGCTGCTGCCGTGCCGGAGCGGCTGGGCGGGGCTGCTGTCGTCCAGGGTGACGGGGCTGTGCCGCCCCAGGGCCGCCCTCAGCCGCTCCCGGTCCACCGGTCGAGCGGGGTCGGCGGCGTCGTGCACGGTCCATTCCAGTTCGACGCCGGTGAGCACCGGTGGCCCGGTCTTGAAGCAGATCCGGCCGAGGTGGGCGGCGGCCGCCGCCCTCTCGCCCAGCACGGTCGTCCGGTCCAGCTCCGGCGACGTCACCACGAGATGGTCTCCTCCCGACCCGGGATCCGGCCGCACCGCCAAGCGGGCAGCACGCCGTCACCGGCCGGGCCCCCGCGTCTCACCATCTTCTGTCTAGCAGATGGAATCCGCTCACCCGGGCGAGAAGAAATTTCTGTGAACCCTTTTCGACTAGTCCTTCTTGCCCGGCTTGTCGCCCGCGGTGGCCTTGGGCTTCGGGGACTTCTTCGCCTTCTTGGAGGGTTTCGGGGCCGGCTCGCCGACCAGCTCCCGGCAGTACGCCTCGACCTGCCCGGCCCCACCGGCGGCGGCGACCAGGTCGGCGAACCCGCGGCTCCGCAGCGCCTTCTCGCGCTGCGCCGGTGACTTCGCCAGGTACGCCCGGCACTGCCCGGCCAGCTTGCCGTTCGGGGCCGGCTTGCCGGAGCCCCCGGGCCGGCCGGACGGGGACCCCGCGGACGGGGTGACGCCCGGCTCGCTGGTCGGCGCGCCGGTCGGGCGTCCGCCGCCGGACGTGGGCGGCGCGGACGGGCCGGTGCCGGTGGTGGCCGGCGCGGGCGGCCGGGGCGCCGGGTCCGGCTCGTCGGCGCGGTCGAGGGTGACGGCGGCGAAGGCGGCGCCCGCGGTGGCGGTGGCGGCGATGCCGGCGACCCAGGCGACCACGCCGGTGGTGACCCGGCGTCCGCGCCGGGACGGTGACGCGGGCGCCGGCGCGGCGGCCCCCGCCGCGCGGGCGGCGCGGAACGCGGCCAGGGCGGCCTCCTCCCCGGCCAGCTCACCGGGGCGGGCCGGAGCGGCCGCGGCGAAGAGCAGCCGGACGAGCGGGTCGTCGTCCGAGGGCGGCGGGCCGGCGGCCCGGGCCGCGTCGAGCAGCCGCTCGGCCTCGGCCCGGTCGGCGGGCCGCTCGGAGCCGTCGGAGCGGCGGAAGTCCATCCAGTTTCCCCTCACGTCATCCGTCCGCCGGCTCGGCGCGGGACGTGCTCGGCGCCTGCCGGCCCCGCCGGGGCTGGGGCGGCCCGGGCCGCTCGTCGCCACCGGACGGCTGGGGCAGGTCCTGACGTTCCAGCAGCGCGGCGAGCCGGCGCAGGCCACGGTGTGCGGCGGTACGGACGGCACCGGGGCGGCGCCCGAGCACCCGGCCGGCGGTCTCGGCGTCCAGCCCGATCACCGCCCGCAGCAGCACCGCCTCGGCCTCCCGGGGCGGCAGCGTCGCGATCAGCGCCAGCGCCGCCTCGGTGCCGATCGTCTCACCGGCCCGTTCCGCCGTGTCGGCGTCCCCCGCCAGCTCGCTGAGGGCCTGCACCGGCACCGGCAGCGAGGGGCGGCGGCGCTGACGGCGCAGATGGTCCATGGCCCGGTTCCGGGCGATGGTCACCGTCCAGGCCCGGAACTCGCCGCCGGTGAAGCTGGGCAGGTCCCGGGAGATCTGCAACCAGGTCTCCGAGGCGACGTCCTCGGCGTCCGCGCCGACGAGCGCGGTGAGGTACCGCAGCAGGCCCGGCTGGAGGCTGCGGTAGAGGAAGCGGAAGGCCTCCTCGTCCCCGGCCTGCGCCGCGGCCACCGCCTCGGGCAGCTCACCTGTCATGAGTCCGCCGTTCCCGCCGTCGGGCCCTCGCCGTACCCGGCGGGACGTGCGTGAGGCACCTCCGGTCCGGCACCCGGACCCCGTCGCGCACCATCAGCCCCCCGCTGATCCCATCGCGGCCCCACCGAGCGGCATCTCTGACACACGCCGCGACAATACGGTGATCCGCCCGGATGGGCATACCGGCACGGCGGGGCCGGCCCCGAGTCGTGACAACGATAGAAAAGGCGAGACAGGCCGACAAGCCGCCGCCGAGCAGGGAAAAGTGAGAAACATCTACCTGGGTGAACGGCGAGTCCGCGTGACGGAAATTGGTCTCCGGACGCTCCCCGCCCGCACACCGCGGCACGGACGTCCCGGGAGGGCCGGTTCGTCCGGCTCACGACCCCGGCCCGCCGCCATTGTGACAGTAGGTCCGCCCTCCGTCACCCCCCGTCCATCCGCCCGGCGCGACCCCGGGGTCCGCGCCGCCTCGCCGGGGTCGGCGGCAGGCATAGCGCCCTGAGTCCTTCTCGCCCGCTCTGGGTACGGTATTCGGGTGTTGTCATCGGAGGTCGTGCTCAGCGGTCGCTACCGCCTGGACGAACGTGTCGCCACCGGCGGCATGGGCGACGTCTGGCGTGCCACGGACCTGGTCCTGGGCCGCCAGGTCGCGGTGAAGGTGCTGCTGCCGGCGCTGGTCTCCGATCCCGACTTCATCGCCCGGTTCCGCGCCGAGGCACGGATCATGGCGGCCCTGCGCAACCCGGGCATCGTCCAGGTCTTCGACTGCGGCGAGGACCGCCTCGACGACGGCGGGCGCGCCGACTACCTGGTGATGGAGTTCGTCGAGGGCGAGCCGCTGTCCCGGCGAATCGAGGCCGCCGGCCACCTGGACGTGGCCGAGACGATGTCGATCGTCGCGCAGGCCGCCCAGGCGTTGCACGCCGCGCACGCCGGCGGCATCGTGCACCGCGACGTGAAGCCGAGCAACCTGCTGGTGCAGGAGGACGGCACCGTGGTGCTGGTCGACTTCGGCGTCGCGCGCTCGACCAATGTGACCAGCATCACCAGCACCAACGCGGTGCCGGGCACGGCGCTCTACATGGCGCCGGAGCAGGCGTCCGGTCGCCCCGTCTCCGCCGCCACCGACATCTACGCGCTCGGCGCGGTCGCCTACTGCTGCCTCACCGGCGGCCCGCCGTTCACCGGCGACAACCCGCTCCAGGTCGCCGTGCGGCACCTCGACGACGAGCCGCCGGCCCTGCCCGAGGACATCCCGGCGCCGGTCCGGGCGCTGGTGTCGCGGGCGCTGGCCAAGGACCCGGCCGACCGGTTCGCCACCGGCGCGGAGATGGCCGCGGCGGCCCGGGCCGCGCTGAGCGACGGCGCCGCGCCCACCGCGTTCGTCCCTCCGGCACTGCGCGGCGCGGCCGGCCCGACCACCAGCACGCGCGGCGACGTCCCGGTGCTCCCGGTGGCCGCCACGGTGGCTCCGAAGCGGGGCCGCGGCCGGCGCGGCTCGCTGGTCGGCGCGCTGGCGGCGGTCCTGGTGGCGCTGACCGCCCTGGGCGCGGCGCTCGGCGCGGCCAAGGAGACCGGCGACGGGGCGACCAACATCAAGAGCACTCCCCCGGCCACGGTCCCCAGCGACCAGGGCGAGTCGCCGGTGGCCCCGGAGGAGACCGGCGTCGACCAGCCGAACCGGCCGAACCGCACCTGGAACCCGAGCAACCGGCCCTCCGCCACCGCCACGGTGACGCCCTCGCCGGGGCAGAGCGGCTCGGCGCAACCGACCCGCACCACGGCGCCACCGACCACGCCGGACAGCACGCCGACCACCACCAAGCCGGCCGACCCGCCGCCGACCACCACCAAGCCGGCCGACCCGCCCCCGACCACCACCGCGCCGCCGGGTGAGGACCCGCCGCCGGTCGGCACCTGACGGACCCCCGACACCGGCCACCGGATAGCTGCAAAACCGGACTTTCGACCTCATACAAGCCCTAAGCTCCCGAGCAGGAGTTACTTACTGCCACGGGAGCGAACGTGCGCGTTGAGAAGCTGGTCGTCATCGGTCAGGGGTACGTCGGTCTGCCACTGGCGATGCGCGCCGTCGAGGCGGGGCTGGACGTGGTCGGGCTGGACGTCGACGCCGACCGGGTCAAGCGGCTCGCCACCGGCGAGTCGTTCGTCGAGGACATCACCGCCGAACGGCTCGGCCGGGCACTGGCCGGCGGCCGCTACCGGCCGAGCACCGAGTACACCGACGCCGAGGGCTTCGACATCTGCGTCATCACCGTTCCGACGCCGCTGCGCGACGGCGCGCCTGACCTCAGCTACGTCGAGCAGGCCGGCCGCGGCATCGGCCCGTACGTCCGCGCCGGCTGCACCGTGGTGCTGGAGTCGACCACCTACCCCGGCACCACCGAGGAGGTGCTCCGCCCGCTGCTGGAGTCGGCGAGCGGGCTGCGCAGCCCCGGCGACTTCCACCTCGGCTACAGCCCGGAGCGGATCGACCCGGGCAACCCGACCTGGCGGCTGGAGAACACGCCCAAGGTGGTCTCCGGGGTGGACGGCGACTCGCTGCGCCGGGTCGACGACTTCTACCAGCGGCTGGTGGAGCGGACCGTGCCGGTGGACTCCACCCGGGTGGCCGAGCTGACCAAGCTGATCGAGAACACCTTCCGGCAGGTCAACATCGCGCTGATCAACGAGCTGGCGATCGCCTCGCACCACCTCGGGGTCGACGTCTGGCAGGCCATCGACGCCGCCAGCTCCAAGCCCTTCGGGTTCATGCCGTTCCGGCCCGGCCCCGGCGTGGGCGGGCACTGCCTGCCGATCGACCCGTGCTACCTGTCCTGGCAGGTCAAGCGCACGATGGGCCGGCAGTTCCGGTTCATCGAGCTGGCCGACGACATCAATCACCAGATGCCCGAGCACGTGGCCCAGCGGGTGATGGCCGGGCTGAACCGGGTCGGCCGCCCGGTCAACGGCGCGCGGCTGCTGCTGCTGGGCCTGGCGTACAAGAAGAACACCGGGGACATGCGCGACTCCCCCGCGGTGGACGTGGCCCGGCGGCTGAAGGACCTCGGCGCCGACGTGCGCGCGGCCGAGCCGTACGCCGAGCCGCAGCATATTCCCGCCGGGGTGGCCGTGGTCGACCTGACCGAGCGGGAGGTCGCCGAGGCCGACGCGGTGGTCGTGGTGACCGACCACGACTGCTTCGACTACGACCTGGTGGCCCGGCACGCCCGGTACGTCTTCGACACCCGCGACCGCTGCCGCGGCCCGGTGGTGGAGCGGCTCTGACGCCCCCGGCGACCGAAGACGATGCCGTTCACGCCCGCCCGGCGCCGGACTCGTGACGCCGGCCGGTGGCCGACGACCTGCCGACGGTCCACCTGACCGGGACTACGGCGTGCGAGGTGCCACCCGGACGTCCGGCGCGTCCTGGGCCGCGAACCATGCCTCGAGGTCGGCACCGTCGAGCGACCGGGTCGCGCCCTCGTCGACGAGGACCGGGCCGACGACGGTCCCCTTGGCGCCCTCGAGCCGGCAGCCGAACATGCGCGCGCCGCTCAGCACCGCGGGCATGCTCGCGCCGCCCAACGTGCACCAGCGCAGGCTCGAGAACCTGAGGTCGGCGGCGCGCAGATCGGTTCGGTAGAGCTTCGCCGAGTTGAGGATCGCGTGACTGAGGTCGGCTGCCTGGAGAACGGCATCGTCGAACTGCACCGAAGAGAGCCGGGCGCCCGCGAACCGGGCGTTCTGCGCCGTACAGCCGGTCAGGTCGGCCTTGGCCAGGTCGGCGCAGGAGAAATCGGCGCCGTCGAGTTCGGCGTTGGTCAGGTTCGCGTCGCCGAGTCCGGCGTCCTCGCACCGCACCCCGACCAGGCAGGAATGGGCCAGGTAGGCGCCCACCAGGTCCAGGTTGCTCAGATCCGCACCGCGGAAGTCGAGGAAGTCGCCGGCCAGGTACGCCGCGGTGTCCGCGGAAGCGACGCCGAGCCATTCCTCGAGCGCCGCTCTGGCCTCGGGACTCTCCGGCCAGCGGATCACGTCGGCCACGTGCCGCTTATATCTGCTCACGTGCCGAACACCATTCTGTGCTCCATCACGGACGACCCCGGCGGCGCTCCGGCGGGGGCCGGCTCAGACCAGCTCGCGCATCCGGTCGATCTCGACGGACTGCTCGGTGGCCACCGCGTTGGCGAACTCGTTGAGCTGCTGATCGGCGCCGACCGAGAGCAGGTCGGTGGCCATCGTGACGGCCCCCTGGTGGTGCGCGGTCATCATCTGCACGAAGAGCCGGTCGAAGTCGGCACCCCGGGCGTCGGTCAACCGGCGGATGGCCTGCGGCGACTGCATGCCGCGCATGGTGCCGTGGTCGTGACCGGGCACCTCCGCCGGTAGGCCGCGGGCGCTCAGCCAGCCGCGCATCATGCCGATCTCCGGCCCCTGCGCGCCCCGAATCCGGTCGGCCAGCGCCTTGACCTGCGGGCTGCCGGCCCGGTCCGCGGCGAGCTCGGCCATCTCCAGGGCCTGCTGGTGGTGCGGGATCATCATCCGCACGAACCAGACGTCGAGCGAGTTGTAGCGCGGCGGGGCGGTGTCGCGGACCTCCCCGGCCGGGCGGGCGACCGCCGACTCGCCGGGGCGGCCGGGGACGAGGACGGCGGGACCGTCCGCCGGTGGCGGGGTCGGTGACGCCACGGCGGTCGCTGCGGTGACGACCGGGGCGGACCGGTCGGTGGGGCGCAGCGCGAGGCCGAGAGCCAGCAGCACCACGGCCGCGACTGTGACGACGAGCAGGGTCCGTCCACGTCGGGCGGTCATGCGACTCCCCCTCCGGTCGAGGTCGCAGCGATCGTATCCATTGACGACAGCCCTTTCATGTGACACAAATCACATCGACGCCCCTCGCAGGGCGGTAAGGTGTCCACAATCATCAACCCCTGTCGAAGGGCCCTGCCGATGATCAGAATCCCCCTCCCCCGACGACGCCAGTTGAGGATCGTGAGCCTGGTGGCGACCGGCCTCCTGGTCGCGAGCGTGGCCACCGCCCCGGCCGGCAACGCCGCCGTGACGCCCGACGCGGAGGCGGTCGCCACGGCCACCACCGCACAGGGCGCCGCGACCACGACGCCCACCCTCGGCGTCGACGAGATCTCCAGCAGCCCGAACCTGAAGCAGATCGCCAACCTGCCCAAGCAGGCGCCGTTCGACACCCCGGCCGCGTTCGGGACCGACATGGCCTTCCAGGGCCGGTTCGCCTTCGTCGGCAACTACAACGGGTTCGTCATCTACGACATCGGCAAGCCCAGCGCACCGAAGATCGTGTCGCAGGTGCTCTGCCCCGGCTCGCAGAACGACATCTCCGTCTACGGCAACCTGCTCTTCCTCTCCACCGACTCGTCCCGCACCGACGACTCCTGCGCCAGCGCCGCGCAGTCGGCCTCGGTGAAGGAGTCCTGGGAGGGCATCAAGGTCTTCGACATCAGCGACAAGGCCAACCCGCGCTACGTCAAGGCCGTCGAGACCGCCTGCGGCTCGCACACCCACACCCTGGTCCCCGCCAAGGACCGCCGCTCGGTCTACCTGTACGTCTCGTCGTACAGCCCGCGGGCCGAGTTCCCGGACTGCCAGCCGCCGCACGACTCCATCTCCATCGTCAAGGTCCCGGTGAAGGACCCGACCGCCGCTGCCGTGGTGGCCACCCCGAACCTCTTCCCGGACGGCGGGTACGCGGGCATCCCCGGGCAGGCCTCGGCGACCAGCGGCTGCCACGACATCACCGCCTACCCGGCGAAGGACCTGGCGGCCGGCGCCTGCATGGGCGACGGCGTCCTGATGGACATCAGCAACCGCGAGGCGCCCCGGGTGATCAACCGGGTGCGTGACACGGTGAACTTCGCCTTCTGGCACTCGGCGACGTTCAACAACGCCGGCACCAAGGTCGTCTTCACCGACGAGCTGGGCGGCGGCAGCGCGGCCACCTGCAACGAGGTGGTCGGCCCGAACCGCGGCGCGAACGCCATCTACGACATCACCGGTCGCGGCGACGACCGGACGATGGTCTTCCGCAGCTACTACAAGATCCCGCGGACCAACGCGGACACCGAGAACTGCGTGGCGCACAACGGCTCGCTGATCCCGGTGCTGGGCCGCGACATCATGGTCCAGGCGTGGTACCAGGGCGGCGTCTCGGTCTGGGACTTCACCGACTCGTCGAAGCCGAAGGAGATCGGGTACTGGGAGCGCGGTCCGCTCTCGGACACCCAGCTCACCACCGGTGGCGCCTGGTCGACGTACTACTACAACGGGCACATCTACTCCAGCGACATCCAGAAGGGCCTGGACGTGCTGGAGCTCAACGACTGGCGGACGTGGACGGCCAACCTGGTCCGGTTCCGCGAGCTCAACGTGCAGACCCAGGCCGGCTACCTCAGCTGGTAGGGCCACGTCGCAAGGGCCCGGTCCCCGTCGGGGGCCGGGCCCTTGCGCGTACGAGAGGGGTCAGCTCATCGGCAGTCGGTAGCGCCGCTGCTTGCCGGTCGCGGTGACCACGCGTACCTCGCCGCTGCGCAGCTCGTACGTGACCGACCAGCGGGTGTGGCCCTGCCGGACCTGATCGAGGATCCGCAGCGCCGCCGGGGCGTCGACCCGGGCGCCGCTGCGCTCCAACGCGGCCGCGATCGCGCCGTACCGGCGGTCGGCGCGCCGCTGCTTCTCGGCGACCCCGACCACGGGCACGTTGGTCAGCGCCTGCCAGCGGCCCTCGCCGCGCTGGACCCGCATCGTCCCGTCCACGAACTCCACCACCGCCGAGCGGCCGGCCGCGTCGGCGAGCAGGTAGTGCAGCGGCGGCCCGCCGTCGAAGTCGAGGTTGTGGCGGCCGAAGACGGCCACCGCCTCGTCCACCGTGGCCGCCCGGTCGAGCACCAGGCGCAGGATGCGCACGGAGCCGACCGTCGGGCGCCCCGGCACCGGCGTGACGGTCGCCTTGTCGTCGGCGGCCAGCCCGACCGCCAGCCCGCGCTCGTTCATCCCGTCGAAGGGCAGCAGGGGCGCGTCCAGCAGCCGCCGGTCCCCCGTCGGATCCTTGCCGACGCCGAGGTACGACAAGTCCACGAGGGACACCGACGCGTAGCCGTCCGGCGGATCGGCCCGCAGCACCATCGCCGGGTTGGCGTCCCAGTCGAAGTTGCGGGCGAACAGTGGCCGGGCCGGGTCGCCGCTTGCGGCGAAGAGCGAGCAGCCGAACGGGCCGGCCGGCTTCGCGTCGGTGCCGACCGTCGCGTCGTACCGGCCGACGTAGGTCATCTCGTACAACGGCAGCTTGTCGACCTTCCGCAAGCTGGCCAGGGTCCTACCGACCTCGTCGGCGTTCTGCCGGGAAGCGGCCGGCGCCTCGGCGCCGGCGGGCGCGGGTGGCGCGGCGTCGGTGCCGGCGCAGCCGGTGGTGGCGAGCAACAGGGCCAGTCCGGCGCCCAGGAAAGTCCTCCGCATATCTCCGGAACGCTATGGGAGGGGCCGAGGGTTGTCCACCTGCGGGTGGCGAGGCCGGTTTTCCGTCCCGCGCACCCGGGTACGTCGATATGGACGGACGAAGGGAGACAGCCCATGAAGCGCAACCAATACCACGTGGTGCCGAACGGTGGCGGCTGGAAGGTGGAGCAGGGCAGCAAGACGCTCGGCTCGTACGACACCAAGCACAGCGCGATCGAGGAGGGGCGCAAGGTGGCGCACGCCAACGAGCCCAGCCAGCTGGTGGTGCACACCGCCGACGGCAAGATCGAGACCGAGTACACCTACAAGGACGACCCCTTCCCGCCCGCCGGTTGACCGGCGGTTCCCCTCCGGCGGCCTGCCGGAGCCACCTGGCGCACAGGTGGTTCCGGCAGGCCGTCGAGCTGTGCGGGGGCCGGTCGCGGGCGGCCGATCGTGCCTCAGCCGACCGGCATCCGGGCCAGTTGCGCGCTGATCGTGGCGTCGGTGAGTTCCGGGCGGCCCTCGGGCCGGCCCACGGTGGCTCCCGCCGCGGCCACCGCCCGCCGGGCGGTCCGCTCGTGCGGCTCGCCCCGCAGCAGCCCGGCGGTGAGCGCGGCCACGAAGGCGTCCCCGGCACCCGTGGTGTCCACCGTCGGGGTGTCGCTCAGCGGTACGAAGAGCTCGCCGTCGGGCCAGGCGAAGGCGTTGCCCACCCCGTCCACCGCGACGGCGACCAGGGACGGCCCACGCCCGAGCAGTTCCCGGGCGGCGCGCAGGCCGTTGGCCGCGTCCGCCGGCGCCGCACCGGGGCCGTCCGGGAGGCGGCCGGGACCTCGTCGACCAGCAGGACGAGGTCCCGGGCCACCTGACCCACCACCATCACGTCCGGTTCCGCCATGCCGGCCCTACTACCCGCCCGCGCCGCCGGCATGTCGGCCGTTCCCCGCGTATCCGGATCTTCTCCCGGCCGGGGTCTCAGCCCACCGACGCCTCGCGGTCGCGCGGCCCGATCAGCCGGCGGACCAGCGGCGCGGCGTTCCACCTCGCCGCCCCGACCAGGTCGCGGGCGTGTTCCAGCACGGTGTAGTCGGGCCGGGCCAGCCCGTCGGCGATGGCCCGGTCCAGGTCGTTGCCGCAGCGGGTGAGCACCGTGTCGAAGTCGCGGCGCACCGGTTCCAGCCGGTCGTAGCCGAACCCGCGGTGCAGCCGGGAGTAGAGCGGCTTGTAGAGGCGGGCCCGCTCGTGCAGCCCGGACGAGTACGACATCGGGCTCTTCGGCCGGCGCCGGATGTAGTCGGGCAGCAGGTCGGCGAAGGCCCGCCGGACGATCCACTTCTCCTGCCCCTCACGCATCTTCAGCGCCGGCGGCAACCGCATGGCCAGCTCCACCACGCTGAGGTCGAGGAAGGGCACCCGCGCCTCCACCCCGTGGCCCATGCCGGCCCGGTCGACCCGCTGCAACTCCGTACGGCAGAGGTTGCGGATCCTGTGCAGGAAGAGCCGGCGGGCCCGCTCGGGGCCGACCTGCTGATACATCGGGTAGCCGCCGAACAGCTCGTCCGAGCCGTCGCCGGTCAGCACCACCTTGATCCCCATCTCGCGCAGCCGGCGGAAGATCGGCACGGTGACCACCGCGTTGATGATGTCGCCGTACTCGGTCAGCTCGGAGATCCGGATCGCCTCGCGGACCTCGGCCAGCCGGATGTCGCGCGGGCGCAGCTCGATGACCTCGTGCGGTACGCCGAGGTCGGCGGCGAGCCGCCGCGCGTACGCCACGTCCGGGCTGTCCGGCACCCCGACCGTCACCGCCACGCAGTCCGGGTGCAGCTCGCGGACGTGCAGCAGCGTCAGCGAGCTGTCCAGGCCACCGGAGAGCACCACCCCGACGGTGAGGTCGGTGTCCACCCGCATCCGGATGCTGTCGGCGATCGCGGCCCGGACCAGCAGGGCGGCCTCCTCCGGGTCGTCCACCTCGGGCAGGCCCTCGCCGAGGGTGAGCAGGTCGACGTAGGCGGTCAGCTCCATCCGGCCGTCCGGGTCGGCCCAGCCGTGGTGCGCGGGCGGCACCTCGTCGACCGGGGCGCGCAGGCCCACCAGCGCCTTGACCTCCGAGGCGACGTGCAGGCAGCCGGGCGTGCGGGCCCAGTAGAGGGGCTTCACCCCGATCGGGTCCCGGGCCAGGTAGACCCGGCCGGTGGCGCGTTCGGCCACGGCGAAGGCCCATTCCCCGCGCAGCCGGTACACCGCCCGCTCACCCCAGTGCAGGAACGCGGCGAGCACCACCTCGGTGTCGCTCGCGCTGCGGAACGGGTACCCGAGCCGCGTCAGCTCCGCGCGCAGCTCGTGGTGGTTGAAGACCTCGCCGTTGTAGCAGAGCACGTACCGGCCGTCGGCGGAGGTCCACGGCTGCACCGCCCGGTCCCGGTCGACGATCCGCAGCCGCCGTACGCCGGCGAGCAGGCCGGACTCCTGCCGGGTCTCGGTGACCTCGCCGCGGGGGGCGAGGACGGCGAGCATGCGGCGGAAGACGGCCGGATCGGCCTCGGGCCCGGCGCTGAGCGCGATGCCGCACATCCGCCTCAGGCTCCCATCTCGGCCTCGTAGGCCGAGCGCAGCCGGGCGCGGGCGCCCGGTGCCAGGCAGACGTGCCAGGCCTGCCCCTCGTCGACCACGTTGATCTCGCCGGCGGCCTGCCGGGCGAGCAGGATCTCGGCCAGCGTGTCCCGGACGCCGAAGCGCGCGAACCAGGCCATCTCCAGGTCCACCGCCCAGCCGAGGCAGTGCCCGCTGGGCACCATCGCGGCGTAGCCGAGGCGGCGCAGCTGGTACTGGTGCTCGGCGCTGCGCACCAGGCTGGTCACCCAGAGCGGCGGGGTGGCCGGCGGGGTGGCCCGGGCCAGCTCGCGGGCCAGGTCGTTGAGGAGCGCCACCACCTCGCGCCGGGTACGCCGGAACTTCACCCCGGCGGTGCGCGGGGTGGCGTCCGGCCGGAGCCGGCGACGGACGGCCCGGACGCCCCGGCCGAGCAGGGTGGTGGGCTGCTCCTGGTAGCGGAACCGCAGCAATCCCCGCCGGCGCAGCCACTCCAGGTCGACGAGGTCCGGGTGGGTGTCCACCTGTTCGTCGGTGAGGAAGGTGGTGGTGTCGCGCCACCACATCACGTCGATGCGGGAGAGCAGGTAGATCCGGACCAGCGCGGTGAGGTCGCTCGCCGAGGTCCGCTCGTTGGGCTGGTAGCGGGCCATCTCCAGCAGCAGCGTCTCGCGGGCGCCGATGAACCCCTGCGACGTCGCGTCGAGCACCGCGGCGATCGCCGGCTCCCGCAGCCGCTGGTCGAGCAGCACCTGGCGGGCGGCGGTGGACGACGCGTCGGCGAGCGCCCCCACCTCGACCAGCAGCTCCGCCACGGCGTCGCGGTACGCGTCGAGGTCCGGCGGGGCGGCCGGCACCGCGCGGGCCGGGCCCGGCGAGGGCGAGCGGCGCGCCGGGGCGGGCGAGGAGACGGACGGGCCGGGCTGGTGACCGGAACTTCGGCTGGGCACGCGCATGGTCGGGTCCTCTCCCGGTACGACACGGTGCGGATGAACCTGAAGACACCGTAAGCACCTGTAACCGGGAAAGTGCGAGCAATCCTCCCATCTACCCCTAAGGGCGACGACCGGTCGCGGTCCTCCGCTGCACCTCCGCGTACGACGGCAGCGCCGGATCCGGGTCCACCACCCCGTCCCGTACGGCGTCGGCGGTCCGGACCACGGCGGCCAGGGCCGCCCGGAACAGCAGCGAGCCGGTGCTGACCCGGGCCACCCCGAGGCGGCCGAGCGCCGCCGGGGGCGGCCCGCCGGGCTGGGCCAGGACGTTCAGCGGCGCGTCGAGCGCGTCGGCGAGCCGCCGCACCGCGTCCGGGTCGCCGGTTCCCGGGGCGAAGACGCCGTCCGCTCCGGCCCGCCGGTAGGCCCGGGCCCGGGGCAGCGCCTGCTCCAGCGGGTCGGGCAGGCCCAGCCACCAGGCGTCGGTGCGGGCGTTGACGAAGAGCCCGGGCACCCGGGCCCGCACCGCTTCGATCTTCGCCACCATCAGGGCGGGATCGGCGAGGCTGCCGTCGGGCCGCCCGTCCTCCAGGTTGATCCCGACCACGCCGAGCGCCGCCAGCTCGGCGGCGTACCCGGCGACGGCCGCCGGGTCGTCGCTGAAGCCGGCCTCGACGTCCACGGTCACCAGCACCGGCAACCGGACCAGCAGTTCGGCGAGGTGGAGGGTCTCCTCGGCGGTGGCCGCCACCCCGTCCGGCCGCCCGGCGGCCGCGGCCACGCCGAGGCTGGTGGTGCCCACCGCCGGATAGCCGGCGGCGGCCAGGGCGGCGCCGGAGGCGTGGTCCCAGGCGTTGGGCAGCACCAGCGGCCGACCGGGGCGGTGCAGGGCGTGGAAGGCGCGGGGGTCGCTCATCGGGGCACCGCCGGGCGGTTGGCGGGGACGGCCGGAGCGGTGGACCGGCGTTGGCGCAGCACGTCCAGCACGCCGGTGGCCAGGGCCAGCGCGTGCCGTTCGCCCGGGCAGCCGTGCGGGCCGGCACCGAAGGTCAGGACCGACCGCCCCGGCACGAACCGGTCCGGCGCGCTGACGACCGCCGGGTCCCGGTTCGCCGCGTCGAAGCGCAACACCAGCTCCGCACCGGGCGCGATCGACTGCCCGCCCACCCGGTCCGCGCGGGCGGCGATCCGGCGGGTGCCGCGTACCGGCGGGTCGAGGCGCAGCACCTCGGCCAGCAGCGCCGCGGTGGGCACCGACCGCCCGGCCGCCGGGGCGTACCGGGCGGCGGCGCCGATCAGCGCGGCCGTGGCGTCGCACGCCTGCACCAGCAGCCCGATCCGGTTGGCCATCGCCTCGGGCGGCTCCGCCGGGGACATCGCCACCAGCGCCGCCACCGCGCGGTCCGCGTCGCGTACCGCGGCCGGCCCGGCGCCGGGCTGGTAGGCGGCGGCCACCAGGGCCACCGCCGGCACCGCCGCCGCCGGATCGGCCAGACCGAGCCGGGCCGCCAGCACCCGCACCGGTACGCCCCGCGCCGACCCCGCGAGCGGGTCACGGTCGAGTTCCTCGGCGGTCAGCCGGGCGGCGTCGCGCCGCAGCGCGTCCGGCGGGCAGCCGGCGAGCGCGGCCACGGCGGCGGCCCGCCGGGCGGGATGCAGGCCCGGCCCACTGAAGCGGGCGACGCTGCCGCGCAGCCAGGCGAGGGTGGCGGGCGGTCCCGGTGCCGCCTCGGGCACCCGGAAGTTCACC
Organism: Micromonospora sp. URMC 105; assembly: GCF_051386295.1. Lineage (NCBI taxonomy): Bacteria > Bacillati > Actinomycetota > Actinomycetes > Micromonosporales > Micromonosporaceae > Micromonospora > Micromonospora sp. URMC 105. The sequence goes on from NZ_JBPQTL010000009.1 coordinate 77,581, forward strand.
CCGGTGAGCACCGCACGCACGTCCGCGTGCCGGGTCACCCACCAGACGCCATCGTCGAGGATCGGCGGACCGCAGGCCGGGGTGTCGGAGCCGGGCGGGATCAGGGTCGTCGGGTCGCTCATCCCCCGACGCTAGGGGCGGATCGCTTCGGCGCCGGCCGAACGGTTGCGCCGGGCGAGACCGCAGCAGGCCACGCGTCTGTCGGCCCAGGGCTTGTCGCGCGGCCACCGCCGGGACGGCGGCGCCGCTCAGGCGCGTCCGCCGCCGCCGTCCCGGCGGGGCGGCAGCAGGTCGACCGCGTCGATTCCCAGCGCCTCGGGCAGCGCCGCCACACCGGCCGGGGTGACCCGCAGGCTGCGGCCGGTGCCGGGCGTGGTCCAGCCCAGCTCGGCGAAGCGGCGGCACAGCGCGGCGCCGAGCGCGCCGGCCAGGTGGGGACGACGCTCGGTCCAGTCCAGGCAGTCCCGCACCAGGGGCCGCCGGCCGGCGGGCAGCGGCGCGACGCCGAGGTCGGTGAGCCAGTTCCGGCCGGCCGGGGTGACCGCCAGGCCGTCCGTGGCGTCGAGCAGGCCGCGGCTGAGCAGCGCGTCGCGCAGCCGGACGCCGAGCCGCCCGGCGAGGTGGTCGTAGCAGGTCCGGGCGTGGGCCAGCGCGGCGTCGGCGGTGGCCGCGCGCAGCGACCCGGCCGGACGCGGTGCCGGTGTCACGTGCCCGGCCAGGTCCTCGATCAGCTGCGCCACGCCCGGGCCGGCCAGCCGCAGGTAGCGGTGCCGCCCCTGGCGTTCCTCCACCAGCAGTCCGCCCCGGACCAGCCGGGTGAGGTGCTCGCTGGCGGTGGAGGGGGCTACCCCGCCGGCACGCGCCAGCTCCCCGGCCGTCCACGCCCGCCCGTCGAGCAGGGCCAGGCAGATGCCGGCCCGGGTGTCGTCGGCGAGCAGGGCGGCGAGGTCGGCGAGACGGCGGCCGTCGGTGGGCGCTGCGGTCATCCGCCGATGGTGCCACGGCGACGGTTCGGCGGGCATCGACCGGTGCCGACACCTTTACAACGTTGTATTCATCGTTGTAGAACTGGACGGAACGACGCACCGCCCACCATTCATCCCACCCGAGGCAGGTCTGATGGGTCACCTTCGCCGCGGCGGCGCGCTCGCCGCCGTACTCGGTCTGCTCCTGGCGGCACCCGCCGCGCCGGTCGCCGCCGGTCCCGACGCCCCCGACCGCTACCGAAACCCGATCTCCGCCGGATTCGCCGACACCTTCGCCGACCCGGTCGTCGTCCGCGGCGACGACGGATTCTGGTACGCCTACGGCACCACCGACCCGCTCCGCGAGGGCGAGAAGGTGTTCCACCGGGTGCCCACCGCTCGCTCCGCCGACCTGGTCGACTGGACCTACCTCGGCGACGCCTTCGGCCCCGGCCAGCGCCCGCCGTACGCCACGGCCGACGCCGCCTTCTGGGCCCCCGACGTCCGCCGGATCGGCGACCGGTGGGTCATGTACGTGACCGTCACCGACACCACCGTCTCCCCCGACGGCGGCGACTTCGCCGTCGGCGCGGCGACCGCCCCCACCCCGACCGGCCCGTGGACCTTCGCCGACCAGCCCGTGGTGGCGCCGCGTCCCGGCGGCGGCGGTGGCTGGCTCTGGACCATCGACCCGTCACAGTTCACCGACGTCGACGGCAGGCACTACCTTTACTACGGCAGCTACTACGGCGGCATCTCGGTCACCGAGCTCTCCGCCGACGGGCTGCGCGCCGTCGGCACGCCCACCCTGGTCGCCGTCGACAACAAGTTCGAGGGCAGCTACGTGCTGCGCCACGACGGCTGGTACTACCTCTTCGCCTCCACCGCCAACTGCTGCGCGGGCCCGGCCACGGGCTACTCCGTCCAGGTGGGACGCGCGGCGAGCCCGCGCGGGCCGTTCGTCGACCGCGACGGCATCCCGCTGACCGCCTCCCGGGCCGGGGGCACGCCGGTGCTCACCCAGAACGGCAACCGCTGGATCGGCGCCGGGCACAACGGCTTCCTGACCGACCTCTCCGGGCAGGACTGGATCGTCTACCACGCCATCGACCGGGCCGACCCGTACCTGGACGAGCCGTTCGGCGTCAACGAGCGGCCGATGCTGATCGACCGCCTCGATTGGATCGACGGCTGGCCCCGGGTCAACGCCGGCGCCGGCCCCTCCGACGGTGAGCGCCGGGCGCCGGTGACCACCGCCCGCCTCGACGCCCGCTTCGACTCCCCCACCCTGGCCGGCTGGACCGGCACCGGCCCGTGGCGGGTCGCCGACGGCCGCCTCACCGGCACCGGCGCGCTGACCAGCCGTACGGTGACCGGCGGCGACGTGCGCGCCGAGGCCGACCTGCGGCTCACCGGCGCGGACACTGCCGGGCTGACCCTGGACCGCGTCGAGGTGCGCGTCGACACCGCCGCCGGACGCCTCGTCGCCCGGGAGGCGGGCGGCGCGACGGCGAGCGCGCCCCTGCCCGCCGGCTTCGACGCCGCCGACCGGCACCACCTGGCCGTCGAGGTACGCGGCCGGCAACTCGTGGCCGAACTGAGCCCGGCCCGCCTCGGCGATCAGCTCGCAGTGGTGTTGCTGCGGCTGACCCGCCCGACGGTCGGCCGGCTCACCCTCGTCGCCGGCGGCGGCGCGGCGGAGTTCGACAACGTCAGCGTCGCCCGGCTGCACCGGCCGGCCCCCCGTGCCGTGCCGGAGCCCCGGGCCGGGGGGCTGCTGCCGGCGTACTCCGACGAGTTCGCCGACGGCCTCGACCCGGCCTGGCGCTGGGTCCGCGCGGACCCGGCCGTCACCGTCTCCGGCGGGGCGCTGCGCTGGCCGGTGCAGGCCGCGGACCTCACCGGCACCGGCAACACCGCCGGGGTGCTGCTGCGCGACGCGCCGGCCGGCGACTACGTGGTCGAGACGAAGGTGACCCTCGACCTGGGCGAGGAGACGGTCCGCAACTACCAGCAGGCCGGCCTGGTCGCGTACGTCGACGACGACCGGTTCGCCCGGCTGTCCCAGGTGGCGATCTGGAACACCCGCCAGGTCGAGTACGGCTACGAGCTGCCCTTCGCCGGGCGGCCCGTGTACGGCGGGAACATCGTCGGCACCCCGGCGACCACCACCTGGCTGCGGCTGGCCCACCGGATCGACCCGGCCACCGGGGAGCACGAGTTCCGGGCCGGGTCCAGCCGGGACGGCACCCGTTGGACGTGGGGTGGGGTGTGGACCTTCCCCGCCGACACCACGCCCCGGATCGGCCTGGTCGCGCACGGCGGGGCCGAGCCGCCGGTGACCGCCGTCTTCGACTACGTGCGCTTCCACCGCTGAGCGCCGACCGGCCGCCCGCCCGAGCCGGGGCGGGCGGCCGCGTCGCTCACCGGCGGCGCCCGCCCAGCGGGTCGACCGTGCGGGTGTCGCCGTCGTAGCTGCGGGCCGCCACGAACTCGCCCGTCGGCCGCTCCACGCCGGCCAGCGCCCGGGCCAGCCGCCGGTCGTGGTCACGGAAGCGCAGCGCCAGGCTCAGATGCGGGACCCACCGGCCGGGGGCGTGCCACGGGTGCTGCCCGTCGGCGTCGGCCAGCACGTCCCAGACCGCCGCGTGCAGGGCGGTCAGCTCCGGGCTGGGGCGCAGCAGCCACACCAGCGGGGCGCTGCCGTCGAGCACCTCGATCCGGTCGAGGCGGACCGGCAGGGGCAGGGCGGCGTCGACGAGGTCGGCCAGGCGGTCGGCGGCGCCCGGCGGAAACGCCTCGACCGAGGCCAGGGTCAGGTGCGGCCGGTTGCTGGGATGGGTGTTCCGGGCCAGGCTGGGCAGCCCGGCGGCGGCGAGCCGGTCCCAGGCGGCGCGTACCGCCTGCTCCAGCGGCGGGGAGCAGAGCAGTTCGACGGTACGCACGCCCGTCAGGCTAGTGGGCGTGTGGCGAGCCCGGCGGCGGGGAACCCGACCGGGATGAGCGCGCTGACCGAGACCGACGAACGACACCTGCGCCGGGCGATCGCGCTGGCCGACACGGCCCGGGCGGCCGGGGACGGCCCGTTCGGGTCGCTGCTGGTCGCCGCCGACGGGCGGGTGCTGGCCGAGGAGGTCAACACCGAGCGGACCGACGACGACATCACCGCGCACCCGGAGCTGAAGCTGGCCCGCTGGGCGGCCCGGCGGCTCGACGCCGACGAGGCGGGCCGCGCCACCATGTACACCAGCTGCCAGCCGTGCGGGATGTGCGCCACCGCCGTCGAGCGCTCCGGCCTGGGCCGGGTGGTCTACGCGCTCAGCGCCGAGCAGCTGGCCGGGCTGCGACCGCCGGAGGCCGCGCCGCCGGTGGCGTACGCCGGGCCGGCGCTGTTCGACGAGGCCCGGGCGCCGGTCGAGGCGGCCTAGAGCCAGCCCGCCTCGCGGGCGATCCGCACCGCCTCGGCCCGGTCGGGCGCGCCGAGCTTCTGCACGCTCGCCGAGAGGTGGTTGCGGACCGTCCCGGCGGCCAGCCCGGTGCGCCGGGCGATCACCGCGACCGGGGCGCCGGACTCGGCCAGGCGCAGCGTCTCCAGCTCCCGAGGGGTCAACGGACAGGGCGGGAGGGTGAGCGCGTCGGCGGCCAGCGCCGGGTCGACGTACCGGGAGCCGGCGTGGACCCGGCGGATCACGTCGGCGAGCGCCCCTCCGGGGGCACCCTTGGCCAGGAAGCCGCGCGCCCCGGCGGTGAGCGCCTGCCGCAGGTGACCGGGGCGGCCGTGGCCGGTGAGGATCACCACCGCGCACGAGGGCAGCGCGCGCCCCAGCTCCGCCGCCAGCTCGATCCCGCCCGGCGGCGGCATCTCCAGGTCCACCACGGCGACGTCGGGCCGGTGCGCCCGCGCCGCGTCGAGCGCGCTGCGCCCGTCGCCGGCCTGCGCCACCACGTCGAGGTCGTCCTCCAGGCCGAGCAGGGCGGCGAGCGCCTGCCGGATCAGTTCCTCGTCGTCGGCGAGCAGCACGCGGATCACGGGGCCACCGGCACGGTCGCCTCGACGGTGAAGACGCCGCCCGCCCGGCGGGTACGCAGGGCGCCACCGGCCGCCGAGAGCCGCTCGGTCAGGCCGCGCAGCCCGTGGCTGTGCCGGTCCGGCCCGGCGTCGTCGCCGACCCCGTCGTTGCGCACCGTCATCGTGGCCACGTCGCCCTCCCGGGTGATCTCGATCCGGCACCAGCCGGCCCGGCTGTGCCGCAGCACGTTGGTGCCCGCCTCGCGCAGCACCGCCGCCAGTTCGGCGGCGACGCCGGCCGGCAGCTCGCCGGGGGGCGGTACGACCTCGCACCGCACCCCGCAGGAGCGCAGCACCTCCGCCATCGCGGCGAGCTGGTCGGCGAGGTCGACCGTCCGGTAGCCGTGCACCGCCGCGCGGACCCGGTGCAGCGCCGAGCCGGCGAGCCGCTGCACCTCGGCCGCCTCCCGACCGGCCCGGTCGGCGTCGACGGGGGCGAGCCGGGCCGCCAGTTCGGCCTTGAGGGCGATCACCGTCAGGTCGTGCCCGAGCAGGTCGTGCACGTCCCGGGCGAAGCGCAGCCGCTCCTCGGCGGCGGCCAGCCGGGCCTGGGCGGCCTGCCCCTGCCGGGCCTCGACGAGCAGGTCCCAGAACCAGACCTGCACCCGGTTGACCAGGGCGGTCCCGCCGCCGACGAGGACGGTGACGACCAGCGTGGGGCCGACGGCGCCGCCGGTCCAGGCGGCCACCGCCAGGGCGAGCGCCACCGTCGACGCGGCGGCGGCCAGCGCGGCGACCGGCCGCAGCAGCAGCGGGGTCATGCCGATCAGCGAGGCGCCGAGCCAGGCCCAGGTGGGCCAGGTGCCGGCTGCCACCGGGCCGACCAGGGGGACGCTGAGCACCGCGACGACGACGAACGCCGCCACGGACCGGCGTCGTCGCCGCGGGGACAGCCACGGCGTGACCGCCACGTGCAGCACCGCGGTCTGCGTGACGGCGAACGCGAGCACGCCCGCCGCGCCGCACGCCAACCGGACCGGGTCGGGCTCCCGGGCCAGGCCGATCCCGGGCAGTAGCAGGCTGGTCCAGAGGCTGGTGGCCAGCGAGCCGAGGGTCACCACGCGGGCCCGGCGCAGTCGCCGGTCCGTCCCCGCCGCGCCGACCGTCATGTCCGCCGATCCTAGGGGCCCGGCTGGTTCCGGCCACCCCTGCGGAACGTCACGGGTCGGCCGTGCGCCCCGCACGGTTCTCCCGTGCGGATCACCACTGTCGCCCGGGCGCCGTCGGCGGCAGGGTCGAGGCATGACTGAGACGCTCGCCGTACCCTCGCCACCGCCGACCCCCACGGACCGCGCCGGCCGTCGCCTCCTGCGGCACCTGGCCGAGATGGCCGCCGCCATGGTGGTCGGGATGCTGCTGCTCGGCCCGCTCTGGCGGCTGGCCGGCGACGCCGCCGGCCGGGCCGACCTGCTGGCCCGGCCGGACGTCGCCGCGCTGGTGATGGCCACCGACATGTCGATCGGGATGGCGGTGTGGATGTGGCACCGGGGTCACGGCGCCCGGGCCACCGCCGAGATGGTCGCCGCCATGTACGTGCCGTTCCTGCTGCTGCTCGTCCCCTACGCGGCCGGGCTGGTCGGCGGGCACGCCCTGATGCTCGGCGGCCACCTGCTGATGGTGCCGGCCATGGTCGTGGTGGCGCTGCGGCACCGGCACGCGCATCCGGCGCCGGCGCCCCACCAGCCGGCGGTGGCCGCGCTGGCCCGCCGGTGGCCGACCTGGCTGGCGCTGCTGATCACGGTCGAGAGCTGGTTCTCCCCGATGCTCCTGCCGCCGTGGAGCGTGCTGGTGCTCCCGGGCGGCTACCTGCTGATCGGCACGGTGCGCCGGCAGTGGCGGGACCGGGGCGCGCTGGCGGTGCAGTTGGCCGGCCTGGCCGGCTGGTCCGCGCTGGCCGGGGTGGCGGCGCTCGCGGACGGCGGCCCGGCGTGGTGGCTGGTCGCCGCCGGCTGGCTCGGGCACGCGGTCTGGGACGTCGCGCACCACCGCGCCGGCCGGGTGGTGCCGCGCGGGTACGCCGAGTTCTGCGCGGTCCTGGACGTCGCCGTCGGGGTGACCATCGTGCTCGCCATCGTCACCTGAGCGTGTCCCGAATGACGGTTGTGCCGGTCGCCGGAGCGGGCCGGGGCCGGTGATGAAAAGCTTTGCCCATGAGTTCCGCACCCGCACCGACCGACCCCACCACCACCGGCAGCACCGACGAGGCGACCGCCTTCGCGGATCTCGGGCTGCGCGCCGAACTGCTCGGCGCGCTCTCCGCCCTCGGCTACGAGGAGCCGACCCCGATCCAGCGCGAGGCGATCCCTCCGCTGCTGGCCGGCCAGGACCTGCTCGGCCAGGCGGCCACCGGTACGGGCAAGACGGCCGCGTTCGCGCTCCCGCTGCTGCAGCGGATGCCGGACGGGCGCCGCGGCGGGGACCCGGTGTCGCTGGTGCTGGTGCCCACCCGCGAGCTGGCGGTGCAGGTGTCGGAGGCGTTCCACCGGTACGGCAAGGACCTGGGCACCCGGGTGCTGCCGATCTACGGCGGCCAGCCGATCGGCCGGCAGCTGCGGGCGCTGGACGCCGGCGTGGACGTGGTGGTGGCCACCCCCGGCCGGGCGCTGGACCACATCGCCCGGGGCACGCTGCGCCTGGGTGAGCTGGCCACGGTGGTGCTGGACGAGGCGGACGAGATGCTCGACATGGGCTTCGCCGAGGACATCGAGGCGATCCTGGAGCACGCGCCGGAGCAGCGGCAGACGGTGCTCTTCTCGGCGACCATGCCGTCGCGGATCGACGGGATGGCCCGCCAGCACCTGACCGACCCGGTACGCATCCAGATCGGCCGGGAGCAGCCGGTCGCCGGCGAGGCACCCCGGGTACGGCAGAGCGCGTACATCGTCGCCCGGGGGCACAAGCCGGCCGCGCTGGGCCGGGTGCTGGACGTGGAGTCCCCCACCGCCGCGATCGTCTTCTGCCGCAGCCGGGAGGAGGTGGACCGGCTCACCGAGACGATGAACGGCCGGGGCTACCGGGCCGAGGCGCTGCACGGCGGGATGAGCCAGGAGCAGCGTGACCGGGTGATGGGCCGGCTGCGGTCGAGCACCGCCGACCTGCTGGTCGCCACCGACGTGGCCGCCCGCGGTCTGGACGTGGAGCAGCTCACCCACGTGGTCAACTACGACGTGCCGTCGGCGCCGGAGTCCTACGTGCACCGGATCGGCCGGGTGGGCCGGGCCGGGCGGGAGGGCGTGGCGATCACCCTCGCCGAGCCGCGCGAGCACCGGATGCTCAAGACCATCGAGCGGGTCACCGGGCAGCGGATCACCATCGACAAGATCCCGACGGTGGCCGACCTGCGGACCCGTCGGCTGGAGCTGACCCAGGCCGCGCTGCGCGAGTCGCTGCTCGAGGACGACCTGGACCCGTTCCGGGTGATCGTGGAGACGCTCAGCGACGAGTTCGACCTGATGGAGGTCGCGCTGGCGGCGGTGAAGCTGGCCCACGAGGCGGCCGGGCCGACCAGCGAGGACGAGGAGGAGATCCCGCAGGTCGCGGTCCGGGCTCCCCGGGAGGGCCGGCCGGAGACCGGGGGCCGGGGCGACCGCCGGGGCGGGGCCCGGCCGCGTTCGGCCGGCACCACCCAGGTCTTCATCGGGCTGGGCCGGCGCGCCGGCGTCCGCCCGCAGGACCTGGTGGGGGCGATCACCGGAGAGACCGGGCTCAACGGGCGGGACATCGGCTCGATCGAGATCGCGGACCGGTTCTCGCTGGTGGAGATCCCGGTCGGGGTCGCCGACGAGGTGATCGCGGGACTGCGCGGCAGCACCATCAAGGGCCGCAAGGCCACCGTACGGCGGGATCGTGACGGCGGTGAGGGTGGCGGCGAGCGCCGCTTCGACGGCGGTGACCGCCGCGAGCGCCGCGACTTCGGCGGTGACCGCCGCCGCGACCGTCCCTGAGCTCAGACACGCCGAGGCCCCCGGTCGTCGGACCGGGGGCCTCGGCGCGTCCAGCCTCAGGCGGCGGCGAGGGCCGGGCCGGTGAGGGTGTCGGCGTCGGCCGGGCGCAGCGCCAGGGCGAGCACGTCGGCGACGTCGGCGAGGGTGTGCACGGTCAGCGCCTCGCGGACCTCGGCGGGCAGGTCGTCCAGGTCCGGCTCGTTGCGGGCCGGGATGATCACCTCGGTCAGGCCGGCCCGGTGGGCGGCGAGCAGCTTCTGCTTCACCCCGCCGATGGGCAGCACCCGGCCGGAGAGGGTCACCTCGCCGGTCATCCCGAACTCGGGCCGCACCGGGCGGCCGGTCACCAGGGACGCCAGCGCGGTGACCATGGTGATGCCAGCGCTGGGGCCGTCCTTGGGCACCGCGCCCGCCGGGAAGTGGACGTGGATCCGTCGCCCGGCGAGGGCGTTCGGGTCGATGCCGAGCCGGCGCCCGTTGGAGCGCAGGTACGACAGCGCGATGTGGGCGGACTCCTTCATCACGTCGCCGAGCTGGCCGGTCAGGGTCAGCCCCGGCTCGCCCTCCATGCTGGTCGCCTCGATGAAGAGCACGTCTCCACCCGCGCCGGTGACCGCCAGGCCGGTGGCCACGCCGGGCACCGCGGTGCGCTCGGCCGACTCCGGGGTGAACTTCGGCCGGCCCAGGTAGCGGGCCAGGTTGCCGGTGTCCACCCGGACCGGGGCCGGGTCGTCTGCCAGCTCGACGGCGACCTTGCGCAGGATCTTCGCCAGGGCGCGTTCGAGCTGCCGCACGCCGGCCTCCCGGGTGTGCTCCCCCGCGATCCGCGCGAGGGCCTCGTCGGCCACGGTGACCTCGTCGGCCGTCAGGCCGGCCCGCTCCCGCTGCCGGGGCAGCAGGTGGTCCCGGGCGATGGCCACCTTCTCGTCCTCGGTGTAGCCGTCCAGGGTGACCAGCTCCATCCGGTCCAGCAGCGGGCCGGGGATGGTCTCCACCACGTTGGCGGTGGCCAGGAAGAGCACGTCGGACAGGTCGAGGTCGACCTCCAGGTAGTGGTCCCGGAAGGTGTGGTTCTGCGCCGGGTCGAGCACCTCCAGCAGGGCGGCGGCCGGGTCGCCGGCGTATCCGGCGGCCAGCTTGTCGACCTCGTCGAGGAGCACGACCGGGTTCATCGAGCCGGCCTCCCGCAGCGCGCGGACGATCCGGCCGGGCAGCGCGCCGACGTAGGTGCGCCGGTGACCGCGGATCTCCGCCTCGTCGCGGACGCCGCCGAGCGACACCCGGACGAAGTTGCGCCCGAGCGCCCGGGCGATCGACTCGCCGAGGCTGGTCTTGCCGACTCCGGGCGGGCCGGCGAGGGCGAGGACCGCGCCGGAGCCGCGGCCGCCGACCACGCCGAGGTTGCGCTCGGCCCGCCGGTTGCGCACCGCCAGGTATTCCAGGATGCGGTCCTTCACGTCGGTCAGGCCGGCGTGGTCGGCGTCGAGCACCGCGCGGGCCGCGGCGAGGTCGGTGTTGTCCTGGGTACGCGTGCTCCACGGCATCTCCAGCACGGTGTCCAGCCAGGTCCGGATCCAGCCCGCCTCCGGGGAGGCGTCGCTGGCCCGCTCCAGCTTGCCGACCTCGCGCAGCGCCGCCTCGCGGACCTTGTCGGGCAGCGCGGCGGCCTCGACCCGGGCCCGGTAGTCGGCGGAGCCGTCGGGCTCGTCCTCGCCGAGTTCCTTGCGGATGGCGGCGAGCTGCTGGCGGAGCAGGAACTCCCGCTGGGACTTCTCCAGCCCCTCGCGGACGTCGCTGTTGATCCGCTCGGCGACCTCCTGCTCGGCGAGGTGGTCCTTCACCCAGCCCACGAGCAGTTCCAGCCGGGCGACGACGTCCGGCGCGGCGAGCAGTTCGGTCTTCTGCGCCAGGGTGAGCCAGGGCGCGTAGCCGGCCGCGTCGGCCAGCTCGGAGACGTCGGTCATCCGCTCCATGGCGTCGATGACCTGCCAGGCGCCGCGCTGCTGGAGGACCGAGGTCATCAGCGCGCGGTACTCGCGGGCGAGTTCCCGGGCCCGGCCGGCCGGGGCGGGTTCGTCGAGTTCGGTCGCCTCGACCCAGAGGGCGGCGCCGGGTCCGGGCACGCCGGAGCCGATCCGGGCCCGGGCGAGGCCGCGGATCACGGCGGCGGGTTCGCCGTCGGGCAGCCGGCCCACCTTCTCTATGGTGGCGATCGTGCCGACGGAGCCGTACTCGCCGTCGATGCGGGGCACCGCGAGGAGCTGCTTGTCGCCGGTGGCGCGGGCCGCGTCGACCGCCGCCTGGGTGGTCGGGTCGAGGGTCACCGGGATGACCATGCCGGGCAGCAGGACGGCGTCGGTCAGTGGAAGTACCGGAAGAGTTGCCATCGAACACCTGCTATCGCGTTGAGTTGAGCGTGTCAGGCTCAAGTCACAAAGCGTTCCCCTTGTTCCTGGGTGTGGCCCAGGCCACTGCTGCGGATGGAGCGGAACGGGAGCAGGTCGCGAGGCCGCCCACCGGCGAGGACGACGGCCACCGGCACGGCGAGGCCGGTCAGCGCCAGTGCGGCCACCGTCGCAGCGGGCAGGCCGGACAGCAGCGCCACGGCGGTCAGGCCGACGAGGACGGCGAGCTTGCGCCGGGCCTCGCGGAGGGAGCGGGATGACACGGTTGCCTCCTTCGTACGGCCGGCCGGGGCGGGCCGGCGCCCGCCCCGGCCGGGTCAGAGCAGGACGAGCAGGGCGGCGCCGACCGCCGCCGCGGGAATCGTGGTGATCACGGTCGCCAGGGCGGCCGAGTGCCGGCGCAGCGCGGCCAGCGGGATCAGGGCGTCCCCGTCCTGGCTGATCGCGTTCGCCACCAGGGTCGGCAGCGGCAGGCCGCCGCTGACGTACAGGCCGGTGAAGACGATCTGCACGGCACACCCCGGGATGAGCCCGATGGCCGCGCCGACCAGCACGCCGAGCAGGCCGGTCAGCGCCAGTTGCGAGCCGTCGAAACCGGTCGCGGTGGTGACCACCTGCCAGCCGAGGTACGCCACGGCCACCCAGACGGTGACGAAGGACGCCTCGTGCGCGCTGTGCCGCAACGTCTCGCGCAGCGACCGCGGGTACGCCGTCTCCAGGCTGTCGTCGGCCAGCCGCCCCCGCCCGGCGGCGAAGATCAGCACCGCGACCAGCGTGCCGAGCACCCCCAGCGCCAGGTACGGGTCGACCCCGCCGAGCGCGCGGGTCAGCACGGTCGGGTCGACCATCTGGAAGACCACCGGCACCGACACCGCGAACGCCGGCGTGGTCAGCCCCCAGAAGGCGGGGGCCGGGTCGCGTCGCCGCAGCCCGTCGAGCAGCCCCGCCCCCCGGCCTGCGACCGGCGTGCCCGGCCCCGCACCGGCGTGGCCCCCCGGACGGCCCGGCGCCGCCGGAGGCAGGCCGGTCGCCGGGTCGGTGCCGGTGGACCGGGCGGTCACCGGGCCGCCGGCGGCGGTGACCAGGGCGGGTACGGGACCGGCGGTCCGGGCCGGGGCGGCGGTGGCCCGGGCGCGGCGGCGGGCCGGGTCGATGCCGAGCGCGTCGACGACGTACCCGGTGACCAGTCCCACCGCGAAGAGCAGCACGTGGATCTGGAGCGCGAAGAGCGGGTTCCAGGCCAGCACCACCCAGGACGAGTCGCCCATGGTGGCGGCCAGCGCGGCCACCACGGTGCCGAAGGAGACCTTGCCGCGGGCGTAGAGCGGCATCAGCACGATCGCGCCGCCGCACCCGGGGCTCACCCCGAGCAGCGCGCCGACCAGCGGGCCGAGGCGGGGACGCCGGGTCAGGCCGTCGGTGACCCGGTCCCCGTGCCGCCACCGCAGCCAGCCGAAGAACGCCACCATCACGGCGACGTAGACACCCACCTGCATGAAGGCGTCCGCCAGCGGACGCAGGACGAGTTCGGTCACAGCGCACCTCCTGCGCGTACGGGTGCCGCCGGGCCGTCCACGCGGGGACGGCCCGGCGCGGCGACCTCAGGTGAGCTTGCTCTTGACCGTGTTGACCATGCCGCCGGCGACACCCGGGTTGGTGCCGTACAGCCGCGGGTCGCCCGGGGCCAGCACCGGCTCGGGAGCGTGCGCCCGCGGGCTGTGGTCGTAACGGAACTCGCCCTTGCCGTCGGGGGTCGGGCCGGAGGCCCACCGCCCCTGCGCGGCGTCGTTGCCCGGAGAGAAGTCCAGGTAGGTGTAGCTGAACTGCTCGGTCAGCTCCTTGGAGTCGGGGAAGGCGTCCGGGACCGGCATCTCCTCCAGCCCGTCCTCCTTGAGCTGCTCGATCGCCGCCATCCACATGTTCTGGTGCATGGTGTCCCGGGCCAGCAGGAAACGCAGCATCTGCTTGACGCCCGGGTCGTCGGTCATGTGGAACAGCCGGGCGACCTGGAGGCGGCCCTGCGCCTCGGCGGTGACGTTGAGCTGGAAGTCGGCCATCAGGTTGCCGCTGGCGGTGATGAAGGACCCGTTCCACGGCACGCCGTTGCTGTCCGTCGGCAGCGCTCCGCCGCCGCCGTGGATGAAGTGCGCCGGGTTCGACCCGCCGTAGATCGCCCCGACCATCGGGTTGTCGTCGGCGGCCTCCTGCAACGACAGGGGCGCGTTCTCCAGCAGCCGGGTGATCATGGTGGAGATCATCTCGACGTGGCCCATCTCCTCGGTGCCCACGTCGAGCAGCAGGTCCTTGTACTTGCCGGGCAGCCGGCAGTTCCAGCCCTGGTAGAGGTACTGGTTGGCGACCGTCATCTCGCCCCACTTGCCGCCCAGGATCTCCTGGAGCCGGCGGGCGAACGCGGCGTCGGGGCCGTCCGGCTTGGCCTCGAACTGCAGGTCCTTGATGTGGCTGAACATTTCTCCTCCTCGGTGTCGGGGGTGACACCGAGCAGGGTTCCCACCGCGCCGACCCGTCGGGGCCATCCGGCGGCCCCGGCGGGTCAACCCGTCCGGCGCCGGTCGCAGGGCAGCAGCACCTCCACGGCCACCCCGCGCGGGCGCAGCCGGTGCGCCCGCACCGTGCCGCCGTCGGTGGCGACCAGCTGGCGCGTGATCCACAGGCCGAGTCCGTGCATCCCGCCGCCGGGGGTGGGCCGGCGCAGCGCCTCGGTGAGGCCGTCGGCGGAGCGGCCCTGGTCGGTGACGAGGATGCTCAGCCCGGCCGGACGTACCGCGGCGTAGAGCCCGACCTCGCCGTCGGCCGGTCCGTGCCGCAGCGCGTTCTGCACCAGGTTCACCAGCACCTGCCGGGTCCGCCGGGCCGGCACCGGGCACCGGCCGGCCTGCGGGGTGACCCGGGCACGCAGCCGGTGCGGAGGGACCAGGGCGGCCACCACGGGGAGGAGGTCGGCCAGCGGCGCGGCCGGTTCCGGGCGGACGGCCCGGCTCAGCGCCCCGCCGCCGGCGGTCACCTCGCGCAGCAGCCCGTCCAGGTGGGCGGCCTGCTGGCGGGCCAGCTCGCTGATCGCCCGGCGCTCCTCGGCGGTCAGCCCGCCCCGGTCCTCGGCGAGCGCCCGGGTCAGCGAGGCCAGCGAGCTGACCGGGGTCCGCAACTCGTGGCACAGCACCCGCAGCACCAGCCCCGGGTCGTCCAGCCCGCCGGCGGGTTCCCCGGGGTCCGGGCCGTCGGGCCGCCACCGTCGCACCATCGCCGTCGATCCGTGTCGCGCGCGCATCCCGCCCAACTCCCCTCTATCCGTACAAATCCGCATGATCCGTACCCGTTCGGGAAGGAAACAGGCATGCTCGACGCCCCCATCCGGCTCGTCGTCGTGGACGACCATCCCCTCTTCGTCCGGGGGCTCGAACTGCTGCTGCCCGCCACCACCGACGGGCGCGCCCGGGTTGTCGACTCCACCGGCGACGCGTCCGCCGCCGCCTCGCTGGTGGGCCGCACGCAGCCCGATCTCGCCCTGGTCGACCTGCACATGCCGCCGCCCGGCGGGATCCGCGCCATCGCCGCCATCCGCCGCACCACCCCCCGGGTACGGGTGGTGGCGATGTCCGGCGGGGAGGACCCGGCGCCCGCGCTCGAGGCCCTGCGCGCCGGGGCCGAGGGATTCCTGCCCAAAAGCAGCGAGCCGGAGGAGCTGCTGCCACCGATCATGGCCATCCTCGACGGCTGGGCCGTGCTGCCCGGCGCACTGCTGCGCGGACTGCTCCGGCCGGTGCGCACCGGCTCGGTCGACCTCGACGACGAGGAACGGCGGCTGTTGAAGGCGATCGCGAGCGGCCACAGCACCGTGGAGATCGCCGAGCAGTTGCACGTCTCGGAACGGACGGTGAAGCGGATGACCGCGGCGCTGCTGCGCAAGCTGCGCGTCTCCAGCCGCGCCGAGGCCGCCGCCCTGGCCGGGCACGCCGGACTGCTCGGCGACTGACGCCGGCCGCCCATTGGCCCGCGCGGATTTTCCACGATTGACGCGACGCGTCAAATGAAAGGCGCACATATTGTTGCGGATTTGCCGGGCGATAGGTCAAACTCTTGAGCACACCCCGCCCGACACAGGGAGCAATGGCGATGGCAAGGAAAGTAATCACCGTTCTGACCGACGACCTCGACGGCGGAAAGGCCGATCGGACCGTCGAGTTCAGCCTGGACGGGGTGGCGTACACCATCGACCTCTCCGACGAGAACGCGGGTGTCCTGCGCAAGGCGCTCGACCCGTACATCGGCGCTGGCAGGCGGATGGGGCGTGGCAACGTGGACGCCGGCCGACCGGCGGTCCGCCGCCCGGCCCGCGCCGGGGTCTCGGGAATGGACCGCGAGCAGAACCGGGCCATCCGCGAATGGGCCGTCAAGAACGGCTACGAGATTTCCGAGCGGGGGCGGATCCCGGTCAACGTCGTGGAGGCGTGGAAGAACCGCTGACCGGCACCGCCGGAGCATCACGATACGCCGCGCCGGGGTCACGCTGAGAAATCAGTGAAGGCCCCGGCGTTTTTCCGCCCCGTTCACAATTTCCACCCGGCGGTGCGTCTCCGGACGGGAAGCGCCACCTCGGCTCACTCCCCGGTGACCCCGTCGAGCAGCTCCCGGGCCACGTCGAGCTGGCCCACGTGCCGGGCGTACTCCTGCAGCAGGTGGAACAGGATCCTGCCCAGCGACGGCGCGTGCGCGGCCGTGTGGAACCGGCCGCCGAGCGCCGCCCGCCGCGCCAGGGGCACCCCGGCGACGATCCGGCGGGTGTGCGCCACCTCCGCCCGGTACGCCCGCCACACCTGCGCCGTCGACAGGGTCTCCACCCGCCACTCGGCATCGTCGCCGCCGGGCGGAGCCGGCTCGACCGGCTCGGCGGCGAAGCCCCACCGGATCCAGCGCCGCTCCACCCACCCCAGGTGGCGGACCAGCCCGAGCGGGGACCAGCCGAGCCGGTCGACGGGGGTGCGCAGCTGCCCATCCGACAGCCCGGCGGTCTTGCGGGCCAGCGCCTCGCGGTACCAGTCGAGGTAGCCCAGCAGAAGCTCACGAGGATCGTCGACGTGGTTGCCGGGACCGTCGAGCAGGACCGGGAAACGGGCGTCCGACATCCACCGACCCTATGGCCGAAGAGTGACCCTCGCCACGGTCCCACCCGCCGCGCCGCACGCACACGACCGCGGGGCGCCCGGATCTCTCCGGACGGCCCGCGACTGTCGCGTACGACGGGTCAGCCGACCTCGATGCGCACCACGTCGAAGGCGGGGGTCTGGTTGGCCCGCTCCATCATCGGCACCCGGTGCGAGCCGTCGCCGGCCCAGACCGCGCACTGCGCCGTGCCCGACTGCGGCAGGCCCGGAACCTGGATGGCGACCTCGTCGGCCTCGTTACCGCCGCGACCGTCCTCGGTGGCGACGAAGAACGCCGGCACGTCCTGCGGGTTCGACGGGGCCTCGGTGGTGCTCTGCAGCATCCGGCAGGCGGTGTGGAAGTGACCGCGGGTCAGCCCCTGGTCGTTGAGGACCGAGCTCTCCAGGTAGTAGCCGCCCTGCCCGGCCGCGAGGAACCGGTCGCGGATCAGGTTGCGGGTGGAGACCCGCAGCGTGAAGGCCTGGTTGGGCTGCACCTGCTCGGGGAACTGCGTGATCAGCAGCGACGGGTTGTTGGCGGCGGCGCCGACCTCACCGAAGGCCGTGCTGACGCACCGGTTGCCGTTCTGGAAACCGTCGTGCGGCTGCAGGTCGCTGTTGGTGCAGTCCTTGGCCAGTACGCCGAGCGCATTGCCGCCGTTGTTGTTCCCGCCGTTGTTGTTCTGGCCACCGTTCTGGCCACCGTTCTGACCGCCGTTCTGACCGCCATTGGTCGGGCTGGCGGTCGGCGCACCGGTCTGACCGCCGTTCTGGCCGCCGTTCTGGCCGCCATTGGCGCCGCCGTTGTTGGTGTTCGCCGCGACGGTGCACTTCGCGAGCTGGTCAAGGCCCTGCGGGCGCGGGCCCACCCGGTCGATGGCGGTCGTGATCCGGTTCAGGGTCGCGCGCCGCTTGTCCTCCAGGGGACGCAGGATGGCGTTGTTGATGAAGTTCTGCCCGTTGCGCCCCTCGGCGGCCAGCCGCCGATCGGCCTCGGCGATCTGGGTCCGCAGCAGGGCGAGGTTCCGGTCGACCTCGGCCCGGGCGCGGTCCGGGACCTGCGGAAGCCGGGCCACCACGTCCGGGCAGACCACGGCGGAGGCGACGGTGTTGACCGGCGCGTTGCCGGACTTGACCGCCTGGCACTCGGCCACCGACATCTGGCCGTCGCCCCAGTGGTTGCGTACCCAGCGCCCGTTCTGCCACGTCTGCGTGGTGCTGCCGCGCCCGCTCGGCGACGTGGCGCCGGGACTCGGCGCGACGCAGGCGGACGAGACGTTGCGGGTCGTCGTCGTCCGCCGGTTCTCGTGAGCCGACGAGATCTGGGTCACCGCGGCGATTCCGCCGAAGACCGCGAGCGCGCCGACCGCCGCCAGCAGCCGCTTGCTCCGCGCGTTACCGGATGACCGGCGCGCCCCTGTGGACCTGCGCATCGAATTGCTCTCCTTCTCGATCCGGTACCTGACTCGTGACCCCGTCGGGCGGACGGAATTCGGGGTGGAAGCCCGTCGGGATCACTGCGACGTTCCGGTCGCGCGTCGATGGCCGACGATGCCCCTTCCGCACCGTCCGCCGCGTCGGGTGGCGCGGCTGGGAAGAACTGTGTCCATTCCCGCTTAGGTACGGAGCGCCGCGGACGATGGTTCAACGCGGATCGAGGAATTCGGCGCAGCATGGCGGCCGGGGCCCGGGCGGGCCCCGCGGGAGACGCGGAGTCACCGCGCGGCGACGCTGCGGTCGGGTGTCAGTCCGCGCAGAGGTGGTCGAACGCGAAGCCGCCCACCAGTTCGTCCCGGCGGGCACGCAGCCCGCGGATCTCCCGGCGCAGCGCGGCCCGGTCGACCAGCGCCGGCTCGTCGTCCTCCAGTACGCGCAACCGGTCGCCGACCGCCACGGCGGCCAGGTCCTCGGCCAGCCGGGCCGCGTCCACGCCGCACCAGAAGCGGTGCTCGCGGACCGTCACCCGCTCGACCAGGCAGCGGCCGGGACGCACCTCGACCCAGCTCCACCCCTCGGCGGCCCCGTCGTGCCACCGGACGTGCAGCCCGCGCACGATCGGGTCGGCCAGCCGCCGCGACACGTACGCCTCCACGGCGGCGGTCCGGGCCAGCGCGCCCAGGTCGTTGACGGGGCCGGTGCGACCGTCGGGCAGCCGGCCGAGGATGTCGCGGAAGCCCACCGCCGTGCCGTACCCGTCGTCGTCGGGACCGGTGGACGGGCCGGGGCCGGTGTAGGCCCGGGCGTCGAGGACGTACCCGACGATCCGCAGGCCGTGCACGGCGGCGCGCACCGTGGTCGACTCGATCCGCAGCACGGGCAGGTCGACCGCCGCGCACACGGCGTCGCGCATCCGCTCGGCCCGCTGCGCCGCCGAGCCGGCCGGCGCGGGCGCGCCGAACACGACGGCGAAGAGCGGCCGGCCGGTGTCGGCGGCGCAGACCACGTGGTCGAGTTCCTCGCGGGTGGCCGAACTCCACTGGTGCCCGGTGATGCCCTCCGGGCGCCGGGTCACCAGGTCGCCGAGCCGGCGGCCGGTGTGCACCACGTGACCGTCGCGGATGGACAGCGCGGCACCGTCGACCGGCAGCGGCCGCAGCCGGGAACCGTCGTCGGTGGCGGTACGCGTCATGGTGGTGCCGGATCCTCCGGTGGTCGGTCGACCGGCCGAGTCTAGGGCGTCGAGCCTGGTCGTCGCCGCGCCGGTGCGCTCCGATCCGCCTGCCCACGCCGCCGGGTGCGCGGGCGGACCGTTTTCTCTAGGCTCAGCGGGTGCGGCACAGCGGACAGGCACCGGAAGTGTTGACCAAGCGCAGCCTCGTCACGGTCTCCCACGCCATCGAGCGAGCGGCGCTGGCCACCGCCGAGGACGGGCCGCTGGTGGTGATCGCGCTGTTCCAGCGGATGCCGTACTTCAGCCGGGAGCGGGCCCGCTACGAGCAGATCGCCGTCGGCGCCGCGGTGACCGTCGTCGGTCTGGTCGGCGAGACGCCGCCGAGGCTGCCCGCCGGGGCGTACGGGGTGGCGCTCGACGAGACCGACGAACTGGCCCGGGAGTGGAGCGTGGTGGCGCTGACCCCGCGCTTCGGGGCGACCCTGGTCGCCCGCGACCGCCGCGAGGTCGAGGTGGCCGAGACGCTGGAGGCGGGGCGGCTCTTCGACGGCCGGTGGAGTTTCCGCCGGGACGAGGCGCTGCACGAGGTGCTGCGGCTGCGCGCGCAGCTCGCCGACCGGCTGCCGGTGGAGGCGCTGGCAGCCATCGACCAGGTGCTCGCCCGGGTGCGTGACCTGCCGGCGACCCCCGGAGAGGGCCGGGCCGAGGCGGCGCTGCGGCTGATGGCCGACCGGGCCCAGCGGGCGCACCGCCCGGGGCCGCCGGTGCCGCCCGACGGCGACCCGGCGGACACCCCGGTCGCGCTGGTCGACGAGCCGGCGCTGCGCCGGTGGACCGGCCTGGCGGGCGTCACCGCGTCCGGCACCCTGCCGGTGGCGCTGATCGGGGTACGGGTGGCCGAGCCGGTGGGCACCCCGGAGCGCTTCGGGCGGCGCAGTGCTGCCCGTGAGGCGCAGGCGGTGATCGGCGCGCTGACCGCGCCGCTGCGCCCGGTCGACCGGGCGGTACGCCTCGCCCCCGACGAGTACCTGCTGATCCTGCCGTCGGTGACCGAGCAGGAGGCGCTGGCCGTCGCCGGTCGGGTGCACGCCGCGCTGGCCGGGCTGGCCCGGTCGTACCCGTTCGTCGCCTACGCGGTGCACGCCGCGGTGACCGTGACCGACCGGCGGCCGCTGCCGGTGGCCGAGGTACGCCACGCCGTGCAGTGGGCCGCCCGGGAGGGCGTGCCGGTGGCCACGGTGGCCCGGGAGGCGACGCCCGCGCGGGCCGGCCGGGCCTGACGGCGGGCGCTGCGCCCCGGGTGGTGGCTCAGGCCTCCCCCATCACCAGTCCCTCGATGGTGTGCTTCTGCCGGATCGGGGTCAGCCGTTCCACCACCGGGCAGGGCAGGTGGGCGCGCGCCAGGTCGGGCAGCTGGTCCCAGTACTCCCGGGTGACCGCCATGTCGTGCCGCTCGGCGTTGCCGGCGCCGGGGGCGTCCACGCCGAGCACCAGCACGGGCCGGGCCAGCGCCGAGACGTTCGGGGTGCCCCGGTGGACGGTCAGCGCCGAGCGGGCGGAGATGTCGCCGCGCCGCGGGTACTTGCGCACCGCCCGCTGCAGGTAGCGGGGGTAGCGCTCCTTCGGCGGGAACATGCCGTGGTCGAAGTCGGCGCCGTCGTCCCACTGGGTGCCCGGGGCGATTTCGAACGGGCCCATCTCCTCGACGGTGTCCACCGTGGTCAGGTTGAACGCGAGCGAGGTGAGGCGCCGCTGGCGGCGGGTCTCCTCGGGCATCGGGAAGTCCCGGTGCCAGGGCTGCATGGCGGCGCCCGGGAACGGAATGTCGAAGCCGAGCTCGACGATCTCGTAGTCGGGGCCGAGCACCGCCCGGCAGACCGCCACCACCCACGGGTGGGTGACCAGGTCCGCGAAGCCGCGTAGCTGCTCGGGGTGGATCTCGACGTACCAGCGGTTCGGGCCGCGCCCGACCGCGCCGTCGGGGCGGGAGCGGGCCTCCCGGAAGGCCGCGTCGATGTCCTCGCCGACCTGGTCGACCCACTCGACGTCGAAGGCCCCCCGACAGGCGGTGATGCCGTCGCGGTAGAGGTCGCCGAGCGCCTCGACCGGCGTCTCGTCGGCGGCGGTCGGGCTGGGGTGGGTGGTCATCGGTCCTCCTCGCGTACGCCGGACCAGCCGAGTATTACAACGTTGTAGAAGCGGGGCAAGGGGGGCCCGGGAACGGAATCGGCGACCGGAGGGACGATGGGTCGGACCGGCGGTGGCGGACCGCCGGCCCACCGGCGCGGTCCGCGCCACGGGAAGGGGTACGCCGTGCGGGTGGTCTCGCTGGTGCCGTCGCTGACCGAGGCGGTGGCGGTCACCGTGCCGGAGGTGCTGGTCGGGGCGACCGACTGGTGCACCCACCCGGCGGGGCTGGACGTGGCCCGGGTCGGCGGCAGCAAGTACCCGGACCTGGACCGGGTGCTCGCCCTGCGCCCCGACCTGGTGCTGCTCAACGTGGAGGAGAACCGGCGCGCCGACGCCGACGCGCTGGCCGCGGCCGGGGTGCAGGTGCGGGTCACCTATCCCCGTACCGTGCCGCAGGCGCTGACCGAACTGGCCGACCTGCTCGCCGCGCTCGGCGTCACCGCCGAACCGGACTGGCTCGCCGCCGCCCGCCGCGCCTGGGCCGCCGTCGACCCGCCGCCGGTGCCGCGCCGGGCCGTCGTGCCGGTGTGGCGCCGCCCCTGGGTGGTGCTCGGCAGCGACACCTTCGCCGGAGACGTGCTGCGCCGGCTCGGCGTCACCAACCTGTACGCCGACGACGCCGAGCGGTACCCGCGCCCGGACCTCGACGCGCTGCGGGCCCGGGAGCCCGACCTGGTGGTGCTCCCCGACGAGCCGTACGCGTTCACCGCCGCCGACGGCCCGGAGGCGTTCCCCGGCACGCCGTGCGCGCTGGTCTCCGGCCGGCACCTCACCTGGTACGGCCCGTCGCTGGCGCAGGCGCCCACGCTGCTGGCCGGGCAGCTCGCCGCCCCGGTGACCCACCCGGCCTGACGAGGCAGCGACCCGGCCGTCGCGCTGGTTCTCGCAAGCAGAGTCGGTGGACCGGGCTCGGACGGGGCCGAAGGTCCCGTCGGCGGGGCCTGCTTCGGGGTCCAAGGTCCCGGTCCGGTACGGCCCGACCGGCCCTGCCCGCCACCGGCGCGCGGCGGTGCAATGGATGTGCCACCGGAAAGCGCGGTGCCAGGCAGAGAAGGGACGTGGACACCATGACCGCGACGATCGAGCGGAACACCACCGCCACCACCGACGCTCCGGCGGCCGAGACCCCCCGCGAGCGCGCCGCCCGGTACGTCTGGGCCGGCACCCGGATCGCCCTCGGCTGGATCTTCCTCTGGGCGTTCCTGGACAAGGCCTTCGGCCTGGGCCACGAGACCGAGGCGAAGAACGCCTGGATCAACGGCGGCAGCCCGACCAAGGGCTTCCTCACCTTCGGCGCGACCGGCCCGTTCAAGGGCATCTACCAGGACATCGCCGGTGCGACCTGGGCCGACTGGCTGTTCATGACCGGCCTCGCGGGGATCGGCGTGGCGCTGCTGCTCGGCATCGGGATGCGCCTCGCCGCCACGACCGGCGCGCTGCTGATGGTGCTCATGTGGACCGCCGTCCTGCCTCCCGAGAACAACCTCTTCATGGACGACCACCTGATCTACGCCGCGGTGCTCGCCGGTCTGGCCCTGGTGGGCGCGGGCCACACCCTCGGCCTCGGCCGGGTCTGGGCGGGCCTGCCCATCGTCCGGAAGTACGGCTGGCTGAAGTGACCGCACCGACCCAGGGGCGCCACCGACCGGTGGCGCCCCTGCGGCGTGTCCGGGCCGGGCCGCGCCTCCGGCACGCCACCGGAGGGACTGCCGGGGATCGGTGGGTCGCGATCCGGCAGGATCGGTACCGACCGGACGATCGAGCCAGAACGGCAGGAGATCAGCACATGAGCATGCCCCAGCCAGCCAAGCCCGAGATCGGCCCGATCGAGGGCGCGCCCCCGGCCGACCTCGTCATCGAGGACATCACCGTGGGTGAGGGCCCGGAGGCCCGACCCGGCCAGCTGGTCAGCGTCCACTACGTCGGGGTGTCCCACTCCACCGGGCGCGAGTTCGACGCGTCCTGGAACCGGGGCGAGGCGTTCGAGTTCCCGCTCGGCGGCGGCCAGGTCATCGCCGGGTGGGACCAGGGCGTCGCGGGGATGAAGGTCGGCGGCCGTCGCCGGCTGACCATCCCGCCGCACCTGGGCTACGGCAGCCGTGGCGCCGGCGGCGTCATCAAGCCGAACGAGACGCTGGTCTTCGTCGTCGACCTGCTCGGCGTCAGCTGACCGGACGCGGGGTCGTCGGCGACACGCCGGCGGCCCCGCCCCTCACCCACCGGCCGGCGGCCCGCGGTGGAGGG